>CAIWNO010000457.1 GCA_903914045.1 uncultured bacterium
CGCAGCATCAACCCTGATGAAGTGGTTGCCATTGGCGCCGCAATTCAAGGCGCAGTGTTGCAAGGCGATGTGAAGGATGTTCTGCTGCTTGATGTCACTCCGCTTTCGCTGGGCGTGGAAACGCTTGGTGGAGTCATGACCAAGTTGATTCAGAGCAACACCACTATTCCAACCAGCAAGAAGGAAACGTTCTCCACTGCCGCGGACAATCAAACCAGCGTCACCATTCACGTGATGCAGGGCGAGCGCGAGTTTGCCGCTGACAACCGCAGCCTGGGTCGTTTCGATTTAACAGGAATTGGTTCAGCGCCGCGTGGCTTGCCGCAAATTGAAGTTGAGTTTGCCATTGACGCCAACGGAATCTTGAATGTGTCCGCGACCGACAAGGCCACCAGCACCAAGAAGGAAATCCGCATCACTGGCTCAAGTGGTTTGAGCAAGGAAGAAGTTGCGCGCATGCGTCAAGAGGCGGAGCAAAATGCGGCGGCCGACAAGACGCGGCGCGAACTGATCGACCTGCGCAATCAGGGCGAGGCGTTGGCGTACTCCACCAAGAAAAGTTTGGAGGAGCACGGCGGAAAGATTTCGCAGGAGAGCCGTGGCAAAGTTGAAAGTGCGTTGTCAAACCTAGAGGACAAACTTAAGGGCGAGGACAAGGCGGCCATTCAAGCGGCCATGAAGAACTTGAATGATGCGGCCATGGAGCTTGGCAAAGCCGTATATGAAGCCAGTTCGGCTGGGCAAAAGCCTAGCGAAGGCGCGGATGGCGCCACACCAGCCGGCGGCAAAGAAGATGTGATTGACGCCGAGTTTGAAGTGAAGGACCAGAAGTAAGCCGCTTCTACATGAGTTAATTTTGAAGCCGCGGAGATTTCCATCCGCGGCTTTTTTATGGCGCAAGCGTGTCAGCGTCCTATGATGCCGCATGAACATGCAAAAAATTTCCCTGCTGATTGCGTGCGCGCTGGTTCTTGTATTTACATTGGGCAACCACATGCCGCAAGCGCCAGCACGAATTGGTTGCGCATGGCCGCTGAGCACATGTCCCGTGTGCCTGAAGCCACTTGGCGCCACGCCTGTGATAAAAATAATCGATGATCCAAAAGATCCCAACTTGAATGGCCGAGAAATTCGTTTTGAAAGCGAGCAGTGCGCCGCCACATTTGAAATTGATCGCGCCAAATATCTCAAGCCCGCCAATGAGCAAATGGTGCGCGAACAATTGCCGCAATATCCGGCGATCAATTGCGTGGTCATGCCCGACGAATCGCTGACCGATCCCACTAGTCCCAATGCCGGCAAAGGCGAAAATATAATTGTTGGAAATAGATTGGTGCGCACCTGTTGCGGGCAATGCGCGCGCCGAGTGCGCCGCGATCCAGTGAAGTGGCTGACGCAAGTGGACAAAGGAATTGTGGCTGATCAAGGAGCCAAGTACCCATTGAAAGTGTGCGTGATTAGCGGCGCGCCGTTACCCGCCGAACCTGTGAATGTGTTTATTGGAAGCCGCTTGGTGGAAGTGGCGACACCAGCGGACGCGCTCAAAGCGCAGCAAAACCCTATTGAAACGCTGGCAAAACTGGACGCCGCCGTTGGCGCGTTGAAACCAAGCGCTGAAAAAAAACCGTCGACAGACGCGCCACCCATTGCCAACCCTAACGCGAAGTGATGGGCTGTTGCGCGTGCAGGAGCGCAACTCGGCACGCAGAGTACGCATGACGAATGAGGTATGTAATGCGCCACGCCTGCAACGCGTCACACTTGCAACGCGTCACACTTGCAACGCGTCGCGCCTGCAACGCATCACGCTTGACGCCATTGCGGCAGTCATCACCGTGAATGATTTTCAATTATTCGGGCTTGCGCACAAGCAACGCGGTGAACACGCCGGGCCCTGTTGCCACAGGATCGCTGGCGAGCAATCGATAGCGTCGCAATTCAAAGCCCGCGGCTTTGGCAAGGCGGCGAATGGTGTCCGCGGAAAAGCCCAAATGCACATGACCCATGCTGGCGGCATACGCGCGCCGATCATGCGCCACCATGTCAACTATGAACAATCGGCCGTTGGCTTTAAGCGCGCGCGCCACCTCACGCAGCGCGGCGTCAATATCCACAATGTGGTGCAACACAAACATGGCGATGGCCAAATCCACTTCGCCATCTTTCAACGGCAAGGACTCCAGGCTTCCGCGGCGAAACTCCACATGCTTCACATGCGCAAGCCGTTTCTGCGCGGCGTCCAACATTGATTTTTCACGGTCCACCGCTATCACTTTGCGCACCAACCCGGCCAACACTTCGCTGGCCTCACCGGTACCGCAACCCACATCGGCGACCACAGTGTCGGGATCCAAAAGATCAAGCAGCGCGGCGTTGGTGATGTGCGTTCCAAAAAGTTTTTGGCGAACATCGCTCCACTGTCCACCCACGCGACCAAAGAACGCCATGCTGTCCACGCGCCGCGACGCGATCACGCTGCTCATGCGCTGTCGATCCTGCGCGATTTCTGAATGCGTTCGAATACTGTGGCGCGCCACTTCCCACAACGCCTTGGAATCATCGGGCATGGTTGCGTTGGCCATGCGGTACAAACCCGCGGTGCCATCGCTGCGGCGCGCGATCCACCCACCATCAAGCAATGGCTTGAGATGGCGACTGGCGGTGCTTTGCGGTACTTGCACAATGCGCGCCAACTCGCCAACGCTCAACTCCTCATCGGCTAAAATATGCAACATGCGCAGGCGCACAACATCGCCTAGCGCTGTGAATTGACCTAGCAATCGATCGGCGTCACCAATGTTGCGTGCGTTGCGCCGACTCATCGCGCCACGAAATTAAATTCCACCGGGCAAGGCCAGCGTTGGACCAAGAACTTGTCCGCGTGATTCAAGCGCAGCTTGAACGCGTGGATCATTTGGATTCACTCCGTAGGCCTGGCGCAATCTCCGCATAGCCTCGGCTTTATCGCCAAGTTTGTCCTGCAACGCCGCCATGTCCAGATATGGACTAATGATGCGCTTCATGCCGTAGCCCTGGTCCAATTCAATGGCGGCCAAGAGCGCGGTTTTTTCGGAATCCATGTCGCCAGTGCTGTCGGCAATTTCAGCCAACTTCACATACGCCTCGGCGCTGCGAAACTCCGCGCCGGCGTTGCGAAGGAGCAAGTACACCTCGGGAATATCTTTTTGCTTCTCCATGCAATCGGCCAAGGCAAAGACCACGTCCATGTTGTCGGGCTTGCGCGCGTTGGCGGCCTCAAGCGCGTGACGCGCCTCGGGCAAATTGTTCAAACACAATTCCGCTTTGCCATAAATAAATTGCGCCTTCCATTCGCCCGGCCACTCTTGAACAACGGGCCGAATCAAATCGGCGGCCTCCGCGCATTGATCAAAGTCAATGTAATGCTGGGCGGCGGTAGTGGTGCTTTCAATGGGTGGCGTGCTGTTGCAACCAACAAGCGCTGGTGTTGCGAGAAGCGAAGCGACGATAAATTTGGTGAAGTGAGTCATGGGCCTCAAGATGATAAGGTCTTGCGTGAGAAAGCGTGTTGAGCAATGAACCCCCTGCAAACGGCAATTCTTCGCCACACAACAACCGACAGTCGTCAGCATTTTGACTGGCTTTTGGCGCAAACGGAAATTGTGCTGGCCGATGTGCGTGAAACTTTGTGTTGGCGCTGTCCGCGGCCCCTGACGGAAATGAATGTGAATGAGGAAATGGTGGTGCAGACAATCCAGAAGCATCGCGGCATGTATTTGTCACTGGATGGCGCGCGCGAATTGTCTGGCGAACGTGGTCGCGTGGAGCCAGTGGCGCGCGGTTGGGCGCAGGAGTTGCAGGAATGGCAAGCGACGGACCACGCGGCGACGACGCGGACCGCCGCGCCATGCGCCATGACCGCGCCAAACGAACGCGCGCGTTGCCGCTATTTTATTTTGCGCTTTGAAGGCGCGCCCCCACTGTGCGTGACTCTTGCAGGCGATCGACTGACTCGCGTTGCGCATTTCACGAACATGAATGCGCAAGATTGATTGCGAAAGATTGTTTGCGAAAGATTGTTTGCGAAAGATTGTTTGCGAAAGATTGATTGCGAAAGATTGATTGCTGGCAAGAGAAAATCACATTATGAATGTGCGCCAATGAGCAGCGCAGTGATCAACACAATACTCGGCGCCAATAACGCATGATCATGGCGCGCATTACGTGAACGCGTCCCACGCCAACACGCTCCAGGCGATCAACGCGAAAGGCGCTTTGGAAAGCGCGCCAAGAATTCTTCCAATGGCCGCGCCCGCAGCAGGCTTGAGCGAATCTTTGATGTCGCGCCCATGTATTTTTTCGCCAACGATGGCGCCCACAATCGCGCCCGCTACAGCGCCAATGGCGGAGCCAACGAGCGGAATTGGAATAAAGATTGTTCCAATGACCAAACCAACAACGCTTCCAATCATGCTGCCAATTGCGCCTTTGCGCGATGCGCCGCCGGCTTTGGCGCCCAACGCGCCCGCGACAAATTCAAGCGCTTCGCCCGCGGTTCCCGCAAGAACCGCAATCAGCAACGCGTTCATTCCAAACGGAATCTGTTGTGCTGGCCACGTTCCCATCACCACCGCGTCAACGGTTCCCGCCACGCCAATCATGATCCACGTTCCGGGTAAACCAATCGGCGTGACCACCACGCACGCCAAACCAAACAACGCGAACAGCGTGGCGCCAAGGTATTGCGCCCACATCATAAAGTTGGTCCCATCTGCCGCAGCTCATCGCGCAGTATGGCCGCCAATTCAAAATTCTCGCAGCCAATGGCGATCAACATTCGCCGCTCCAATTCAAGTCGTTGACTCGCGGGCAATTTCAATGTGAGCGATTCGCGCAAGCCGCGCAAGTATTGCGTTTCAATGGCTCGCTCAAATTCCTTGGCCGCTCCCGCGCGCTGAAATGATTTTTCAAGCGACTCCAAAGCGCGATCAATGGCAAGACCCGCCTCCACCTTGCGACCCGCCGCCAGCGCCATGGCCACTTCGGCGCGCGCGTGCATTTTAATTTCATTGGCGCGCCACAATTCATTGCGCCCGCGCTGCGTATTGTCGGGGCCACGCGCCCACAGCACATCAAGAATTTCAATGTTGTGCAACGCGTCGCGGCGAACCCGTGGCCATAATTCCAACACCGCGCACGCCATGGCGCGTTGGCGATACAACAAAATTTCGCCGCCCAAATCAGATGCGTCTTGCGCGTCCAATCGCGCGCCGCCTGGCGTGGCCGCATGGGATCGAACCCGGTCCAGCACCGATCCAAATCCGCCAGAAGCGTTGCCGTCGGGTCGACCATCGGCCTCCATTTGAATAATTCCAAGTTCCAAGCGCACCTGTAGTAACAATCGCCCATCGTGCCCAGACAGGGTTCTGACGCCAAAGACGCCCGATTGCCACTGCCAATCCTTTAAAATTGGGGTTAGATCGCTGGAACTGGACATGTGAATCATGCTAGCTCACAAATATTTAAAGATGGCGTACTTGAATGGGGCGCACAATTTCCGAAAATAAAATATTTCAGGTAAGGTTTTAAGGCGTGGGGTAACTATGATGGTCGTCTCGAGTGGTTGGGAGTCCCTTTCGAAAAGAAGTAATGGCGAGAGTATTTGCTACATCTGATTTACAAACATACATGCGCCAAATTGGCGCAACGCCGTTGTTGACTCCGGAATCGGAGAAGATTCTGGGCTGGAAAATTGTCAACAACTGCGATGACTGCGACCCGCAGCAAAGTAAACTTCGAAACGAGTCCATAGAATTAATGATCAAGTCCAATCTGAGATTGGTCATTGCCATTTCAAAACATTATTCGCACCGCGGGCTTGCGCTTTCCGACTTGGTTGAAGAGGGCAACGTGGGATTGATCCGCGCCGCCCAAGGATTTGATCCAGCGCAAGGCGCGCGCTTCAGCACCTACGCAAGTTGGTGGATCAAGCAAGCCATCAAGCGAACCCTGATTAACTCGCAGCAAGCCATTCACATTCCCGCCTACATGGTGGAGTTGATCGCGCGTTGGAAAATAGAAACGCGCAAATTTGAAGCGGACAATTCGCGGCCGCCAACAATCTTGGAACTTTCCAAAGTCATGGGCATTCCCGTGCGTAAGTTGAACATTGTGAAGAAGGCCATCACGGCCTACAACTCGCCCAATCAGGCGCCAAAATCAATGAGCGGCGAAGAGCCTAATTTCAACGAACTTTTCACCGATACTCGCACTTCCGGCCCCGAGGAAAAGATTAGTTCGCGCGAGGATTTCTCCGTCATTTTGAAATTGCTTGACTCCATTGACCACCGCGACGCGCATGTGTTGCGCCTGCGATTTGGCTTGGAAGGCCAGGAACCACTGACACTGAAAGAAGTTGGCGACCAAGTGGGCTTGACCCGCGAACGCGTTCGTCAAATTGAAGTGGACGCCCTGAAAAAACTATACACGCGCATGATGGATGACAAGCCACTGAGGTTCTCTGCTGGTGAAATTGGGTTGCCAACCACAAACGTGGAGCCCAATCAACATTCCCAAGCAAAGATTTCATTGCAGCGCACCACCAAAGTGACCGGCGTTAAAATTCCAAAAACAGATCGCTGAGTTGGACCACGGTCTTTGCGTCTGCGCGCCAAGTCAACACATTCATCAACTG
The DNA here is from genome assembly GCA_903914045.1 of uncultured bacterium. GTDB lineage: Bacteria > Planctomycetota > Phycisphaerae > Phycisphaerales > SM1A02 > SYAC01. Next base: position 6,674 of record CAIWNO010000457.1, read on the forward strand.
AGATGGCGTCAGGCGGCAGGACATGTGTCCGCGCATTTGCGTCAGCGGGACAAAAATTTAAGTCGCCGACTTGCCAGGCTTGGTCGGATTATAAAAAGGCAATTGATACACCGCGGCCTCGGCGCGTTCGCGTCCAAGATCAACCATCAACGCGGGCATGGACTCTGCAATATCCATGTCCACAATCGCCATACCAATGGGCATGTCAAGCGTTGGGCTAAGGCAACCGCTGGTGACTCGGCCAACAACGCGATCGCCGCCTGCTCCGCTGGCAATGACATTCATTCCTTGACGCGCGCTGCGGCGCCCCTGCAATTTCAATCCAACCAACTTCTGTTTCAAGCCCGCCTTGGCAATTTTCTCCAGCGCGTCTTGACCAATGAATCTGCCCTCGCGCTCGTCGCCGGCGCCCTTGTCCATCTTCACCGCGAAGTTCAATCCCGCGGTCAACGGATCAACACTCTC
>CAIWNO010000458.1 GCA_903914045.1 uncultured bacterium
ATCAATTTTTTTGAACTTCAAGTGAAAGGTCATTCGCTGACGCGGTTGCTCTTGCGAAGTCTGAATATCCAAACTTTTAATCTTGATTGAAAATGTTTTCAGCTCTTTCATTATGTCATCCACCGTCACTCCGCCATCTTTCAGGTTGACGGAAAATTCCGCGTACCAGTCATCTTGAATTTTGGATTCAATAATTGGAAGTAAATACAAAATCACAATGGACGCGACAGACGCGAGCAAGCCAATGCCGATCGCGCCCGAACCAAATGCCAAGCCAATAACCGTAGCCGACCACAGCGTGGCCGCGGTGGTGACGCCACGCACAATGTGGCTGGTTTGACGAATGATCACGCCCGCGCCTAGAAAGCCCATGCCAGAAAGCGCGCCCGCGGCAAGTCGCGCGGGATCAGGGTGCCAGGCCGGCGCGCTACCAACCAGGGCCAAACTTTTAACGTAGAAAGAATCGGAAATAATCATCACGGCGCAGGCGGAAAGGCTTACTAGTAGCGTGGTGCGCAACCCCGCGGCGCGGCCATGGCGTTCGCGTTCAATGCCAAGAATAAATCCTGCGGCAAGAGTGAGTCCAATGCGCAACAAAATTTCCGGGCGCATATCAATCAATATTTCATTCAACATGTGAATGACCTCCATTTGAAAATGTGTTGTAAGAGCGACAGCCAACACTTCTGAAAAATTCAGATTGTGTTAATTCTGCATGCGCGCCGAAGCACGCCAACGGAATCGTCATGACCATCAGTTTGCAAGCGTAACCACTTCGCGCCTGCACTTCAAATGGGTCAAGACAACTCGATCACGTCCAAGGCTCTCAATTCTGAAGTCTCTTCAAGTCTTGAGGCTGGCAATACGTCATTCGATTGCGTGCATTACCGTGAACGCGCGGGCATTAGAAACCACAGTACGAGATAGACCAACGTTCCAGGAAACGCCGCGCTGAGCAGTGACAACAGCACATACGCAATGCGCACGCGAGTGACCGGCCAACCAAGTTGATCCGCTATTCCGCCGCACACGCCGGCGATGATTCGATCATTGGAGCGATACATGAAGTCTCCTACTTTGTGGGTGTGAATGTTGATTCATGAAAGTCCAAGATAGCTCACGCGCTAGCGCACGCGCATGCCTATGCCCGCTTGCACCACGACACTATGCAGCCGCGCAAGGCTTTCTTAAAAACACCACGTTTTTGCAGGGAATGATGCAAGTCAAACCAAAATCCGCAGCGATGACTTGGAATGTTTCTTGGCGGTAGAAAGTGACATGCGTGGCATCGCGGCGATAGTGCCAATCGGCAAAGCGACTGTCGTCGGTTTGAAAGTTGGTCATCAGTGCCAACAGACCGCCGGGCTTTAAGAGCGCGACCAAGCGCACGAACTCCGCGTGCGGCTGATGAAAATGTTCCGCCACTTCCGTGCACGTGACAAAATCAAATTGTTGATCAAGCACCGCGCTGTCTGGGAAAAAGAACGGGTCGTATAAGTGTATGACATGTCCCGCGCCCGCAAGCATGTCCGCCAAAGCAGGTCCCGGTCCGCACCCAAAATCAAGACCCACCTGCTTGGGCGGTAATGCAGCAAGTAGCGGCGCAGCCAAATGATTTAAAAACTCGCGGTAGCGAATGTCTTGCGGATCATTCTCATGCTGCAAATATTTCTGCAACTGCGTTTCATGACTGGGCAATTGCCGCTCTGCCAACAATGTCGCGTGACAATGACAACAGCGCAGATAGTTCAAGCCATCCTTCTGCAAAAAAGGCGCGAGCGAATGACGCAGACACACGCGGCACACACTTTCATTGATCAGGCATTGTTGAGCATCATCTTGCGGCACAAGGCGATGGTACTTTCCCCACCACCGCGCAAGTTGATTACCCTTAGGAGAGAACAAGGCAAAAGTGCCTTTCAAACCAAGGAAATCCATGACCATTGAACTTTCTAAATTCCAAGTCGATCCAAAATCTAAACTGCATTTGAAAGATTGGAAGACCAACGATGACGAGGGACTTGCGCGCGAAGCGATGGCCCCCATCTTTCAGGAAAATCTGAAGGCCATTTCAGAACTGCAATACAAATTGTTCGCGGATGGTTCGCGCGGCGTTCTGATTGTGATTCAAGGCATTGACACCGCGGGCAAGGACGGCGTGATACGCGATGTCTTCAGTTGCATGAATCCGCAAGGCGTCTATGTGAAGTCTTTCAAGAAGCCGGAGAAAAGTGAACTGGCCCATGATTATTTGTGGCGCGTGCATCAAGCGTGTCCAGGCAAGGGAATGATTGGCGTGTTCAACCGCAGCCACTATGAGGACGTGCTGATTACGCGCGTGCACAAATGGATTGATAGCAAAACCTGCGAGCGCCGCTACGAGCACATCAATCACTTTGAGAAGTTGCTGGCCGATGAGGGCACCGCCATTGTGAAATTATTTCTGCTGATCTCCAAGGACGAGCAGTTCGCGCGCCTTCAAAGCCGCATTGAGGAACCGCAACGTAACTGGAAATTTAATTTGGCTGATTTGGCGGAGCGCGCATTTTGGAATGACTACATGGACGCGTTTCATGACGCGCTTGCGGCAACAAGCAGCAAACATGCGCCGTGGTTTGTAATTCCCAGCGATAAGAAGTGGTTTCGCAACTTGCTTGTGAGCGAAATTGTGCTGGCGCAACTGAAATCGCTGGACTTGAAATGGCCCAAGCCAGAGGCCGACGCCGCCGCGTTGCGCAAAGCTTTGAACGACGCCAAATAATTCCTTGCCAAGAAAATTGGCCGCCAAAGCCACCGCCGTACATTTGAACAAGCGCCACAATGTAATTTGAAATGTGGCTAGACTGCCAAACCTAATAGGAGCAATCACATGTCAGGATTCGACAAACGAGAAGAGAGTTACGAGAAAAAATTCGCCCATGACGCGGAACTTCGCTTTAAAGTGGAGGCCCGCCGCGACAAAATGTTGGCCGCATGGGTTGGCGCCAAATGCAAAATGAGCGCCGAAGAAATTGCCACATACTCCAGCGAACTTGTGCGCGCGGACTTAAAGACTCCAGGCGACATGGATGTGCAACACAAAATTCACGCCGACTTGAAGGCCCGAGGCGTGCACGCCACCGAGGCAGAGATTCGCGCTGAAATGCACCGCTGCTTCCAAGCCGCCGCCGCTGAATTGATGTGACCATCATTTCAAAATGGCATCAATCATCGGCAAATAAGCCAGTTGTTTGAATTTGCGTCGCCCATTTTTGCTTGCGTAATACACGCGGTTATATTTGCGCGCCTGAAACAACCGCGCAAATATCTTGTGTCAAATTGAATTGCATACCACGGAAATTTGCGCCAAGTTAATTAAAGTTCAACAAGATGTATCCGACATCGCCTGAGTCAACTTGACCGCTTCCGTCAAAATCAAATTCACTTTCGATGTCGCCAATGAGCAACATCAACATTCCAATGTCGCCTGAATCAACATTGCCACTGCCATCCAAGTCACCCGCTAGTGGCGGATCTGTTGCGCTGATACTCATCCACCAATGAATGCCAAAGAAACCTGGAGTTGGTGGAGGATCATCGCCCCATGGATAATCCGGATTCTCCTCGCCACACGGCTGGCCGTTGCGAAGTGTTTGAGATGGAGTGGCCATGCCAACGGTGATACGCCACTCACCCGCGTCCAAGACCCGTTCAAGAACGCATGGCTCACCCGCTGCCGCAAGCGACTCTTGATATGTGACAAGCGGACCGTCGCACGCGCCCTGTGAAAGCACCAGTTGCGCGGGAAATTCAGCGTGTAACTGCAGTGAAATACTCTTGCGTTCATCAAGTACAAGCACATGCGCGTCCACATCGCGGGCGCCATCTCCAGTGATCACGCCTTTGCGAATTTGTCCATAAAAAATAGGCACATGCAGTGGCGCTGTGCGGCGACCACAACCCTCGCTGAGATGTTGATAGCAATGTTCATCTTCATCGATTGCTTCTGGAGGAATGCTCACAGTGGGCGCGGAATCAATGCACACATACGCAACCAATTCCACACAGAGCGCGTCCCAATTATAAATGCAAGAAGGATCAAGACGCCCAACCCGCTCACAACATGTCGCATCTTCACAACCACCTCCAGCGTGCGGTTGCGTACACGAGCCACGACTTGGGCAGACAATTCCACGGCAATCGGTTGTGGCGATGTCTACGCAATTCACATCCCAAGTCGTCTCGCAACAATTGGAATCAAATGCGCAGACAATTTCGCAGCAAGGCGTTGTGTAGCAAAATGGATCGTTGTGAATGACAAGGCAATCGCCAGCCGGCGGACCACACGTGGGCACAAGCGAAATTGGATTGCTTGCATCTGTCATTTGCGGCAACGGCGCAAAGCCATTGGGCAATGCTGGACCAATGTTTCCAAGCGCTATGGCCACCTCTTGCATCGCGTTTTCGCTATCAACGTCCCAAGTGAAATTGCCACGCGCATTGGCGTTGCCATTTGTGCGCGTTGTGTGCGCGAGCGCGTTAAGCAATTCATGCGATGGCTCTGCGGGAGTTTGCGCTATCGCAGAATCCGGCGCAGCAACAATGCTTGAAATACCAGCCTGAACGCCCGCGTTGCGCAACAAAATGAGTTTGTGCTTGGTCAAATCAACCACGGCCAAATCCTGTTTTCCGTCATGATCAAAATCAAGCGCGCACACATGGCGCGGAAAATCACCGGTCAGAATTTGCACGGGCGCGCCAAGATTAAGTGCGCCGCCAAGCGTGGTTTTATTTTCAATAATGCATACTTGCCCAGGAAAAACCGAAAGTGTGATCACGTCTTGATCACCATCGTTATCCATGTCGGCCGTGGCCACATTCCATGCGATACCAGCCGTGGCCCCTGCGAACATTTGGTACGGATCAAATCCACTGCCCAAATTGCCGCGCCACACTGCGATTGGATTGGTGCGATCACTCACAATGAGATGCGCGATGGCATCCGGATTTCCGTCACGGTCAAGATCGGCGACCGCACCAAGAGTGATGCCCGAACCTGAATTATTGACGACTGGAGCAGACCACGCACGCTCACGACCAAGACCAGATCCACTGGCGATACGCGCGTTTATCCTGGAACTTCCCGCGGTGAAATCAATGATGTCAAGAAATCCATCGTGATTGAAATCCACCAACGTGGCCCAACTTGGATACGCCAAACCAATCGTCCAACGATTCAAACGCGTCTCTTGCACAAGAGTGAAATTGATATGGCCCGGAGTGCTTGCATTGTGAAAAACTTGAATGGAATGCGATCCGTAATTCACCGCGACAAAATCTGGCCGACCATCATGATCCATGTCACCAACGCGAACGCACCGTGTTTCCCGCTCAGTTGCAAACAAAATCGCGGGATCAAATGTTCCGTCTCCATGGCCGCGCACAATGGCGACGGCACCAAATGTGGCGCGCACGCCAAGGGCAATATCTTGCAAACCGTCGCCATCAAAGTCCGCGGCCTCGGCCCAATCCGTTTGCACTCCGATTGAAATGGTGCGACTCGCGTCAAATGAACCATCAGGGTGACGCAACACAATCGCAACAAGTCCAGCCGTATTGCGACCAGGCACGACAATGTCAAGTTGGCCATCACGGTCAAAATCCGCGACGGCGGGTTGCGTTGGATATTGCGCGTTAGGAAATTGAATTTCAATGGGCGCGTCGAATGTGGGAACACCGCCAATCGCCGAAGCAATGAACGCTGCAAGAATTGCCGGCATGCCAACCATGAACAGAGTATATCTTCTGGTGCTCGGAATCTGAATTTAATTTTTGAATTCACGTCTCGACATCGTTGCCCGATGAACGCACACCACGAGCGATCATCCATGGTCATTGCGAGGGCGAGGCCTACAAAAAGACTGATGGTCCCAAAAATCCAAAGCACCTTGGAAGGCGGACTTGAAGACTCCAGGCGACATGGATGTGCAACACAAAATTCACGCTGACTTGAAAGCTCGCGGCGTGCACCTCAGCGAGGCGGAAATCCGCGCTGAAATGCACCGTTGTTTCCAAACTGCCGCGGCTGAACTCATGTCATAGTGCTCTTATCCTGCTCGTAAAGACAACCCACACGCTTGGTCCGAAAGGGCCAAGCGTTTTTTATGCGCCATCGACTAGAGAAATCTTGGATGTATTCAGATTCGAAATACGTTGATCAATTTTCAGGAATCTGAATTCAATCTTTCAATTGACACCGTAGGTCCAGCATCTGACAAATGCACAACTCGACCAGGCACCCAGGGCAAAATAGCTAATGCTGCGACAGCGAATCCACTTCCCATCCAGAAAGCGATTTGTGGAAGTCCGTAACTCCACAAAATTCCAGCGGCGACGCTGGCGCTTAACACGGCGGCGCCTTGGCAAAATCCAAACAAGCCAAGCGCGGACGCTAAGCGTTCTTTGGGTGCGTAATCCGTAATCATGGCGCGCGCAGTTCCTTCAGTGCACGCGACGCTGACACCGTACAAGCCAAAGAGCACCCAAAACATCCAGGACGAATCGCGCCCAAGCATTGCAAATCCAGCATAACTAACGGCATAAATGGCCCAGCCTGTGGCGAGCACCGGCCAGCGCCCATGGCGATCACTAAGCAAGCCCATGGGGTAACTCGCCACTGTGTATGTGGCGTTGAACAACGCATACAACAAGAC
>CAIWNO010000459.1 GCA_903914045.1 uncultured bacterium
CGACCAAACAGCGCAGCCACGGTCAGCAAACTTGCTGGTCCAGTCGCTTGCGCGCCTTCGCTGGCCACTTTGGCGTACAAGCGATCGGCCTCGGCCAAATATTCAACGCGCATTTCTGGTGTCAGCGCGGAGTCCGCGGCGCTAGCCTCGCGGTCGAATCTCTTGTTGGTTTGTAGCGAATTCATGTACGCGTCGGCGGCGTTGAGCGTGGCCAGTTGAGAGATTGAATCGGTCCCAATATTTTTATTGGCAATCTCAATCAACTCTTGCGGAGTTTGCGCGCTTAGAAATTCAGTCCACGCGCCATCGCGCGCTTGCGTGGCGCGATTTTCCCACCAGTTGAAACCCATGAAGCCGCACAACACCAGCATGGCCACCAACAAATAATTTGGTCCCTTGGTCTTGAGCCAAAAAAGAAAATCGCTGTTTAAGCGGCTCTCGGTGAGCGTGCCATGTTGAATGTCTTTGAGTCTGTTGTCCATAAGGAGCAAGAGTGTAGCGAGAAGTGGCCACGTTTAAATGTGTTGCGCCTATGCTGCGGGCATGAAAGGTTTGATCGCGGTTGATCTTGATGGAACGCTGCTTGATTCAAGCGGCAAGGTGTCGCCGCGAAATATCAAGGCCATTGGCGACTTGCGCGACGCGGGCTTCAAGGTTGTTCCCGCAACTGGTCGATCGTGGCGCGAATCAAGGCGAGTTTTTGAGGTGATCCAAGCCAAAGGCATGGCCGTCACGTCTGGCGGAAGCGTGCTTAGCGACGCGGCCACTGGAAAAACCATCGAGCGTTTGGTCATTGATCCCGAGTTGGTTCTGCGCTTGACCTTGGCGTTGCTCGAGCGCGGATTGCTGGCGCACTTGTTGCGCGATCACGATTCAAGTTGCCACGATTATTGTTTGGTTGGAACGGGGCACGTCAATCCAGCCACCGAGTGGTGGTTGAAGACGCATGAAGTTGATGTGCGCCGTGTGGACACGATCGACGATTTAAAAAAATTAGGATTTGATCATGTGCTGCGCGTGGGCGCGGTGGAGCGCGGCGATGTGTTGGCGCCAGTGTGCGCCGCCATGCGCGAACAATTCCACGGGCAAGCCACCATGCAATCGTGGAGCGCCGTCACCTCCAACGCCGCCATTGGAAGCGAGACGCATCTGCTGGAAATGTATTGCGTGAACACCGACAAGTGGACCATGATCCAAAGGTTGCGCGACCGACATGGCTTGAGCAACGATCAAGTGTTCGCCATTGGCGATGGCTTGAACGATCTCATCATGGTGCGCGAGGCTGGTGTTGGAATTGCCATGCAGAACGCGCACGCGGAGCTTCGTCCATTGGCCAAGCACATCGCGCCGCACCATCATGAGGATGGTTTCGCGCATGTGGTTGAACAAATTTTAAGCGGTTCCATTAGCGCGCAAACGCTACGATCCGTGGTGTGAGTGTATTTGGACGCGATCAAAACGAAGTGTGGACGCCGCCCGTTGCGCGCGCCGAGGGCTTTGTGCTGTGCAACGCATTTGAAGCCATTTTAAAGGGTATTTTTGAATGCGAGTGGCCAATTTCGGAGGTCTTCGCGCCGCGCAAGCCGCCGCTGGACATGCTCTTTCGAATTCTTGTGGAGCCGCGCGCGTTTGAAGTGGCGGAGCGCCACGGACTTGCGCTGCACACATGCGTGGATGCCACGCGCGCGGTCGAGTTGGCGTTGCGCGCCGCGGCGCAAGGTAAGCGAGCCGTTGCGTTTGTTCCCAACGATCAACTGCACGCGGCCATGAATGTGTTGGCGCGTGACGGTGTCGAGTGCGCCTTTGGTGAAGGGCGCGTGGTCCTTGTGTTGGAGGACAATCCATATTTGTCATCCGCGGCGTGTCCATTGCAAAGCGCGTCGCAGTTGGACTTGCCATGTTTGGCGCCAAGCACCGTGTCGGGTTTGCGAATCGGAATTCAAGATGCGTTTCGCGTTGCGCAAGCCAGCGAGCGCGTGGTGGCGTTGATCGCGCATGTGGGATTGCTTCGATCCATGGACACGCTTGAAGTGGAGCCCAACCGCGTGCTTGATCGCGTGGACGCGGCGCTGGAGTTGCGGCGCAATCGCAGGCCCACTCGTGGCGCCGAGCGCGAGGAGGCGCTGGCCATAGCGCGCCGCTTGGAGTTGAATCAATTCAGCGCCATGCCGTCGCCAGGAGAAATGGAGCCGTGGGGAATGATCGCCATGGGTTCATGCGTCATGGCCATTCGACATTTGCTGGAGGAGTTGGGTTTGTCCGGACGCGTTCCATTGTTGGCGCTTTCAATGCCGCACCCACTGGACAGCGCGTCGTTGGTGCGCTTGTTGTCGCGCTGCGCGAATGTTGTTGTGTTGGAGCCGCGGCCCGGCGTGTTGGCGCGCGAAGTGTTGCAAGTTGCGGAGCAGGCGCGGCGCGGCGGCGAAAAGATCGCGGCCATTTGGTGGGATCGACTGCCATCGGACGGCGCGTTTGAACCAGTTTTGGAAATGAACGACGCCACGCGGCCATCTATTTTGGCGCGCAAGATCGCGCATGTTTTAAGCCGCATTCGCCCTTCATTGATGGTGCAAGAACGGCTCTTGGATGTGGTGGAGCAGACCGAGCGCATTCAGGTGCCCGACCGCGGCGAGGGCCTTGGAGTTTCTGGCGCCATGAATTCGCTGCGCTCCATTGTCAGGGAGGTTGCGGATCAATTCGCGTTGCGCAACGAGACAGGCGCGCAAGAAACGCGCACCGGAATTATTTTTGAAAATCGCGACGCGCCGGAATCGGATCGGTTGGTGGTGATTGAAACTTGGGATCGCCGCCGCTTCGCGCGCGAGGGCGCCGCCGCGGTGCGACAAGCCGCGCGCGAAGCGACGCCGCGCATTTTTGCGGTGTGCGATTTGGGTGGCGAGGACGTTCCAGAGATTGAGCAACTCACGCGCGCGGCCATTGCGCAGGACGCCGCCGGCGCGCTTGAAATTATGCGCGGTGATTTGAATGATCGTCCAACATTTCGCGAGTTGCTTCGCTCCGCGGTTCTGCGCGATGGCCTCACGGTGGTGATTGGCCGCGACGGTCCGCCACCGCGGCGCGATGTGTATTTGCTTGATCGCGCCTTCGCCGAAGTGGATCGCATGGGATTTGTTCCATTGCAGCGCGCCATTTGGTCAGCCGAAGCGGCATGCGATGTGCGCCCGGCGGCGCCGTCGATCATGGTTGAAAAAGGGCTGGAACGCGGCACAAATCCGCTAAAAACAGAATTTAAGGTGGAGGTGCTTGCGGACCGCACAGGAACGCAATTTCAATTTCACGCGCGGCCATTGCTTGAGCAAGTTGAAGTCTTGCGCACCAAGCCGCCACGCCCGGAGGAGTTGCAGCCCGGTGCGCCGCGGCCGGCGCCGCCAAGAATTGTGCACGCCAATAGCGGTCGCTGGCGCGCGCATCTTGCGGGTTGGCGCGGTGAGGCGCCGGGGCTTGCCGCGCTTGCGCTGTGTGAAGCGGGCCGCTCCATGGGCTACCGCGTGCAGGCGGTTTCACAATCCATTCCAATTGGTCCCGGCCGGCGCGCGTTTAGCCAAGTTGTCTTCACAAGTCTGGATGCGATCGCCTCAACATTCGCCACGCAAATTCCATATGGCGAGGCCGACGTGGTGATTGGTCTTGACGCGGTGGAAACCATTCGCGCGCTTGGACCCGATCCATTTTTACGCGTGGCCCATCGCGATCGCACCTACTTGGTGGCCAACACTGGCCTACTTGATGATCAAGTGGATGCGGAGGATTTCAAGGCCGCGGGTGAATTGCCCATGGCCGCGTCGTACATGTGCCGCGGCGACGGCGTGGTGTTAATGGATGTCGCCAACATTTGTCGACGGACATTTCTCACTGAGCGCCTGACGGATTTGGTTTTGCTTGGAATGGCCTTTCAACAAGGCCTTCTTCCGGTAAGTGAAATTGCCTTGGAAGCTGCGGTTCGCCGCATTGAGGAGCGCGGCTACGGCCGTTGCGTGCAAGCTATGCAATACGGTCGCGTGCTTGCGGCCGAGCGCACGCGCGTGTTGAATTTGCCGCTGGGCTCTGGCGAAACCAAGGACCGCGGTCCGGAAGGTTTGGCGCGATTGGTGCGCCGCATTGATTTGGAAATTTCCGAGAGCGGTTTCTTCGCGCGCCGTTCGCGTGGACGATTTCGTTTGTTGATGCGCGAGTTGTTGCAGAGCATGTCGCCGCTTTCTGGAACACGCGCTGGTCGCGCGGCGCGGCGCGACGCGGTCACGGGCCTTCATCGTTGTTGGTTGTGGGGCGGCATGACGTATGCGGAAACATACGCGCGCTTGTTGCGCGGTTTGGCGCGCGCGGATTCCGCCACCGATGGCTGGCCGCTGTTGGTGTACGCGCCGCTTCCGTTGGCGCAGGTGATGTTGATTCGCGATCTTGTATTTGTAGCCACCATGAGCACCAGTTTGGAGCAGCGCAGGCTCACGCGCCGCCGACTTGATGTGCGCGCTGGTCGCGGCGATCGCATGGAGCGCCGCTTCTTGAACCGCATTGAAGCCACCGTGTTTGGCCGCTTTATTCGCCTTGATTTTCGCTCAAGCGATTGGCCAGCCAAAGTCATCCGCACGCTTTCGTGGATGGTGCCGCTTGGGGTGCGCGGAAAAATTTCAGAGCGCACCCAACGCGACGCGGTCACCGAAATGATGGTGCGCGCCGCCGCCGAGCCCGAGCGGCGAAATTCGTGGGGCGCGTTCTTCGCGCGCTTGCATGAGTCCGCGGTGGACGACACGCTTCTTTCACTTGATGAGAAATCCATCCGCGCCTTGGCGAGCGAGTGGTTGAGCGCGGCGGAACTTTCCGCGGACATCGGCAACACAATTCTTGATGCGGCACAAACATCAACAAGCACATCGGCAGGTATCCCAGCAAGCATCGCAGCAAGTTCCGCGCAGAAGCCAACGCCGCCAAATCCATCGTGACTTTCAAAGTGGTCGCGCAGAAGACAGCGTCACGAAATCAAAAGTGAATCGTATGGTGTTGATGTTGCTGCGCTCAAACTCAAGCTCAAACTCAAACTCAAGCTCAAGCTCAAACTCGCGGCGTAGTGGCGATTGAACCCATTTTCACTTCATGTCGAAGTTGCCCGCATGCGGCCGCAATGTCGCGGCCGCGGCTGGCGCGAATGTGCACATTCACGCCGCGGCTTCGCAGCACCTCTTGAAATTGCAGCACGTCCTCCGTCAGCGGCCTGCGAAACGGCAAATCCGCAACTTCGTTCCAGCGAATTAAATTCACATTGGCGCGCAATTTGCGCGCCAGAACGCTCAATTCATCGGCGTGCTCCGGCCGATCATTGAAGCCGCCAAGAACAATGTATTCCAGCGTGATTTCGCGGCCCGTGGCGCGGAAATATTCATCGCAGGCGTCCAGCAATTCCTCAATGGTGGAATACTCGGCCCACGGAATAATTTCTCGGCGCATCTGGTCGTTGGGCGCGTGCAAACTTAGCGCCAGCGTGACGGGAATTTCAAAGCCAACCAATTTGCGAATGGCGCTTGGAAGTCCCACCGTGCTCAGCGTGATGCGGCGCGCGGAAATTCCCATGCCCCACGGCGCGTTCAATGTGCGGATGGCGTCGGTGACCGCGGAAAAATTGGCAAGCGGTTCGCCCATGCCCATGAACACCACGTGTGAAATTCTCTCCACGCCTTTGAGGCGGCCCAAGCGCCACGCTTGTTCAACAATTCGTCCGCGCGTGAGATTGCCTTCAAGACCGCCAATTCCGCTAGCACAAAATTTACAACCCACGGGGCAGCCCACTTGGCTGCTTACGCACGCGGTCTTGCGCTCTGGATTTGGAATCATCACACACTCTGTGGTGCGGTCCGTGCTTGGATTGTTCACGATTGGAAGTTGCGAGGTCGCGCGCTTGGACGAATCCGGCCACGCCAATAATAATTTTTGCGTGCCATCACTGGCACTCATTTCCGCCTCAACACGCCCTTGTTCAAAAATCATTTCCTGCTCTAGCCGTTCACGATTTAGCTTGGAAAGATTGGTCATTTGCGCGGGCGCAATGACGCCTTTGGTGTAGACCCATTCCATGATTTGCTTGGTCACAAATGCCGGCATCTTGCGCGCCGCCGCCCATGCCGCAAGCGTGGTGGGATCAAACTCAAAGAACGCGCTGGTTTGCTTTGCACCGCCAGTGGAGTCCATGGAGGTTTCCATTTCGCTCACTGTGTCGCGCCAATAGTCAGGTCAACCGTGCGATGTGGAATATTGCGCGCCTCCAACCAATTGTGCAAAGCGGGGGCGCTGTCGGTGCGAACCACTTTGCAATTGCTTGGATCCACGCCGCGTTCGCGCATTAACTCCTTCAACGTTCCAGGCAAACCAAACTCAACTTCCTCGCGGTAAATGTCGCGTTGCTCAACTTCGCCGCCAAAACGCTCAATAAGTTCAGCGATCAAATCATGCACCAAATCTTCAGGCGCGCTCGCGCCGGCGGTGATGAGCGTGGTCTCCACGCCTTCAAACCACTCAGGTTGCAATTCGCTTTTGTCATCGATCAAGCGGGCCTTGGTGCCAACTTTCTCCGCGATCTCCGTCAAGCGCACC
>CAIWNO010000460.1 GCA_903914045.1 uncultured bacterium
GTGTCCATGGCGTGGCGCGCCGGCGCCACTGTGACTGACTTGGAGTTCATGCAGTTCCATCCAACAACGCTGTATGTGGCTGGTGCTCCGCGCCACTTGATCAGCGAGGCAGTGCGCGGCGAAGGCGCGAAGTTGGTGGATCGTGATGGCGCATCCATCATGGGTAATTTGCATGAGCTAGGCGATCTTGCGCCACGCGATGTGGTCAGCCGCGCCATCGTTCGCCACTTGGCAAAAAGCGGCGAATCCCATGTGTGGTTGGACGCGCGCTGCATGGGGAGCACAGGTTTTTCTAAGCGTTTTCCAGGGCTTTCGCGCATGTTGGCGGGCTTTGGCCTAGACGCCGGGCGCGCTCTTATTCCCGTTCATCCAGCCGCTCATTATTCCATTGGCGGCGTTGAAACAGATTTGCATGGTCGCACCAGTGTCGCCGCGTTGTATGCCTGCGGCGAATGCGCGGCGACCGGCGTGCACGGCGCCAATCGATTGGCCAGCAATAGTTTGTTGGAAGGGCTTGTCTTTGGTCGCCGCGTGGCGCAAGCCATAGAAATGGATTCGCTTGCTCCCGCCATGCCGCTGTCACTGACATACGATGTGGAGCGCCCCGAGCGTGGCGAGTTGGACTTGGCCGATGTCCGCAGTAGTTTGCGCAGCGCCATGTGGCGCAACGTTGGTATTGAACGCAGCTCTACAAAATTAAGCGACATGCTTGAAATGTTCGCCTTCTGGGGTCGCTATGCATTTGATAGCGTCTTTGATGACCCGATGGGTTGGGAAACACAGAACATGTTGACCAGCGCGCGCTTGATGGTGTTGGCCGCGCTTGCGCGCAATGAAAGCCGCGGCACGCACACTCGACTTGATCGACCAAAGTTGGATAGCGAACTTGAGGGGCATTTCACCTGGGACAAGGCTCACGAAGACTTTGCCTGGAAGGCGCGCGGAACTGTTACAGACACGCGCGTCAGCCGAGTATGAATATGAAAAAACGCTGGTTTTTATGTGGTTTTTTCGTGATAGGTGTCATGGGATTTTTTCCATGCGCTTGCGCAGTGGAACGAACGGAGTATCGCTATCGCTCTCAGTCCGAATCTGACGCAACGGGGCGACCTGTTAACGAAACATTCATCAAGCCGGATGGCACCAAAGTGGTGTATTCATCAAAGCGTCTGGAGAAGGCGAAAGACACTCCTTCCTCAACCACGCTTGACGCGCCCGTGGTCGATCCTGAACAACCTGTTATCGATTTACGCGAAACAAAAGCGAATGGCGATGTGATTTTGCGAGCGACATTTCCGGAGCAGGTTGTGGCGCATGTCGCTGAATGTGTGCGTAATGAGGAGTATGATTTAATTTGGAATCAACTTCTCTCTGTGGATGCAAAGAAAGAATTGCAAGGAAGAGGAGGGATGAAGTATTTGAATACGTTCTTTGCGACCAACCGCAAAGAAGTGATGGCGACTTTGACTTGCATGCAGATCAATTTAAAAAATGGTCATGTCATGTTGCGAAAGAATGGCGAAACCCATCTCACGGCGGAATTTGATTCCACTCTTCGCGGCAACTATCGCTTCACCACAATGGAATTTGAATCCACGCCCACGGGCATGAAACTGGTCAGCATTCGCTAAAAGAAAAACCGCGCTTCGTGTGAAGGAAGCGCGGTTTGAAATAGCTAGAAATACAGTGATTTACGCGGCGGTTGGCGTGGCTGGCGGCGGAACTTCCGCCGGCTTTTGCGCCCTAAACGCCAAGTGCTCCTTCTCGCCCTCTCGGGTGACAAAGATCACATCGCCTGCGGCGAACTCGCCGCTGAGCAGATTTTCCGCAAGCGGATCTTCCACAAATTGCGACAGAGAGCGACGCAATGGGCGCGCGCCAAAGTCGGGGTTGTAGCCCTTGTCAATCAAGAAGTCCTTGGCCTTCTGATCAATTTCAAGCGCCATGCCCTTTTCGGTGAGTCGCTTGCGCAACTTGCTCAACTCAAACTCAATGATCTGATTCAAGTCGTCCTTGATCAGTGGACGGAACACAATCATGTCGTCGAGGCGATTCACAAACTCTGGACGGAAGAAGCGCTCCACCTCGCTACCAAGCGACTTCTTCATCTTCTCATAGTCCTGCACTTCGGCGCGCTTGGTGAAACCAAACGCGGAACCACCCTTGATCACATCGGCGCCCAGATTGCTGGTCATGATGATGATGCAATTGCGGAAGTCAACATGGCGACCGAATGAATCAGTGAGACGGCCTTCCTCCATGATTTGCAGAAGCATGTTGAACACGTCGGGATGCGCCTTCTCAACTTCGTCAAGCAACACAACCGCGTATGGACGGCGGCGAATGCGCTCGGTAAGTTGACCGCCTTCTTCAA
>CAIWNO010000461.1 GCA_903914045.1 uncultured bacterium
CCACCGCTAACGCGCCAATGACGAATGAAATCATGGAGGCGTGAACGGGGCTTTGTGCGGCGCTTCCCAATTTTGTATTCAACGCGCCTTGCAAAGGCAAAAAAGTTCCTGCGACTAAAGCCAACACAATCCAAAATATATTTTCCATATGGAAAAGTTTACTTGTATTTGTCTACGACAGGCATGTATTCAGAGCAGCCCTTGTAAAGACAACGGCACAGGCTTGCCCTTTGGAAATTTCGCCTACATTTACGGCATGAACGAAATAATTCAATCCATAGACCCTGCCCACGGCGACATTGTTGGTGAAGTTTTCATGACTGCTGTTGAAGAAATTCCCGCCGTGGTCGCGCGTGCACGCGCCGCGCAAGGCGCATGGGCTGCCATGGGTGCGCGCGCTCGCGCCACAATTATTCAATCCGCAACTGCGCAACTGCATGCGCACGCAACCGACATTGGAACGCGGATTAGCCGAGACATGGGCAAGCCATTGAACGAGGCTATTGGTGAAGCCAAGGGTTGCGCGGACACGCTTTCGCACGAAGCCGACAGTATCGCGGCGGGACTTGAACCTGAAATTGTGAATGACGCCACCGTGCATTCCGAAATGCGCTTCGACGCGCTTGGCGTTGCCGCGTGCATTACGCCGTGGAATTTTCCCGTGTGGATGCCGCAAGACGTGGTCATACCAAGCCTGATCGCGGGCAATACCGTCATTCTGAAACCCAGCGAAAAGACACCTCTTTGCGCGGCGGCGTGGGCCAAACATTTGATCGCGGTTCTTCCACCAGATGTGTTGCAAGTGATTCACGGCGATGAACGCCAAGGCAAAGCGCTTGTGAATGCCGACGTGAACTTGATCGCGTTTGTTGGAAGTCGCGCCGCTGGAAAAAATATTATGCGCGAGGCGGCTGGTGGATTAAAGCGTCTTGTGCTGGAGTTGGGCGGCAAAGATTCGCTGCTTGTGCTGGAAGACGCCGACATTGATGCGGCCGTAAAATATGCGGCGCTGAATTGTTTTCGTAACGCTGGTCAAGTATGCGTCAGCACCGAGCGAATATTTGTACACAACAAGATTGCGGACGCTTTTGAAACGCAACTGGCCAAAAGTGCGGACGCGCTTGTGCAAGGCGATCCAAAAAATGCCGCGACACAAATTGGACCAATGGTTGATGCCGCGCAGAAGGCGCATGTGCTTGGACTTCTCAAAGACGCCTTGCATGACGGCGCTAAGCAAGTCGCTGGTGGCAACGCGTCTGGAAATGACGCGCCTGGGAATTACATCCGCCCCACTGTTCTCACTGGCGTGAACCCAAAAATGCGAATCATGCAAGAGGAAACCTTCGGGCCCATCGCGTGCATCACGCGAGTGGCCAGCGACGCCGAGGCGATAGCGTTGTCCAACGCAAGTCCATTTGGGCTTGGCGGCTCCGTCTTTGGTGAAACGAAGCACGCGGAAAAAGTGGCGCGCGCACTTGACTCTGGCATGATTGGCGTGAATAAAGATTGCACCGGCGCCCACGGAACTCCGTGGATTGGTGCCAAACAATCTGGCTTTGGCTTCTACCGCGGCACCGCGGGCCACAGACACTTTACGCAGACGCATGTTGTCAGTCGTGCAAAGTAAATCATTTCACGGCGGTCGCGCTTGAAATCCAAGAACCAGTTGGCGTGGTCTGTTTATTAAATTAAACACGCGACAAAAAATACATCATGCGACATATTTTCTGCCATGAAAACCAATTGGCCAATACATAAAATTTAATTCTTACTCGTTGGGACCCACGACCACAATTTTAAATGTTCCTGACTTCATCTTTGGCCACTTGCCAGGCTTCGCGTCCGGGGCGGGCGGCTCAAACTGGGCGCTGGGCAAATAAATGCGACGAGTTTTCTGATCGATCACCATGGTGCGCGCGCCACTGCCCGTCTCAAGCGTCTGCGCAACCGCGAATGGTTTTTCCGCGCGCGTGTCCACAACAGTGATCGAACCTTCGCCGTTGGAACTAATCGCGTAACCA
>CAIWNO010000462.1 GCA_903914045.1 uncultured bacterium
GACAACAACAATGCCAATCTCCGTCACAATGCCGCGCCTTTCGGACACCATGGAATCTGGAACCATTGTTCGTTGGAATGTGAAAGAGGGCGACGCCGTTAAAAGCGGAATGGTGGTGGCGGATATTGAAACCGACAAGGCCACCATGGAAATGCCAGTCTTTGACGACGGCAAAATTTTAAAGTTGCTTGTGCCAGCGGGTCAGCAGGTGAAAGTTGGCACGCAGATCGCGCTCATTTTAGAGGACGGCGAAAGCCTTGATGGCGCGCAAGCCGCGACATCTTCTGGCCAGCCCAACACTTCCGCGGCGGGGCGTCCAGCGCAAAGTACATCTGAAAACGCCTTTGTTTCAGCCAATTCCAATACGCGCGGCGCAAGCAGTGTTGAGCCCATTGACGCGCAAGCCGAAGAAATTTTTCAAACCAATGGCGCGCGAGTTCGCGTGAGTCCGGTGGCGCGTCGAATCGCCGAGCAAGAGCGCGTTGATCTTGCCTCGCTCAAGGGCTCCGGTCCTGGTGGGCGAATTATCAAGCGCGATGTGATGAACGCTTTGGAAAATCGCGGCGCCACTCCCGCCGCGCAAACCACGGAGTCGGCGCGCGCAAGTTCAATGTCGGCCAGTGCGCCAACCACAAGTAGTCAAGCGCATGTTGCGGCATCCAGTTCGCTTGCTGTTCCAGTGACGCCAACACACCGCGCGGGCGGACTTGTTGTGGCTGGTTTGCAAAGCACTGAAGTGGCCGTCAGTTCAATGCGCCAAATCATCGCCAAGCGATTGGTTGAAAGCAAGACCACCATTCCGCATTACCAAGTGTCCATGAAGTTTGAGTTGGACCGCTTGATGGCGCTGCGCGAGCAGCTCAATAGCGAACTTGGATCCATGGGCATTAAACTTTCTGTGAATGATTTTATTGTCCGTGGTTGCGCGCTGTCCATGACCAAGCATCCATATATCAACGCAAGTTGGGCCGGCGAAAAAATTCTCATGCATCAGCAAGTGAATGTTGGCGTGGCCGTGGCACTGGATGAAGAGAAGGGCGGCGGTCTGCTTGTGGCCGTTATCCGCGACGTGGACCGCAAAAGTTTGCGCGCCATTTCCAGCGAAACCAAAGCACTTTCAGAGAAGGCCCGCACCCGCGGCTTGTCCATGGAGGAGATGTCCGACAGCACTTTCACGGTGTCAAACTTGGGCATGTTTGGCGTGGAGCATTTCACGGCCATCATCAATCCACCCAACTCCGCCATTCTTGCTTGCGGCGCCGCGCTGAAGCAGCCCGTTGTGCGCGATGATCAACTCACCATTGGTTACGAAATGACGGCCACGCTGTCGCTAGACCACCGCGTGATCGACGGCGCCATGGCGGCGCGTTGGTTGAACACGCTCAAGGGTTTGCTTGAAAACCCAGCCACACTTTTGGTGTGATCAATCAAGCACGAGTTTGGTGTTTCGGGGATACAAATTACAAGACTAAATGTTGCGCCATTGATTGGTCGCGACATTGCGTTGGTGTATGCGCGAGTACGTTGCGCGCTTACGCCGGACTTGGCATGATTCCAATTTCAGGTTCTGGCGGATCCACCTTGATGGCGATTGGCGCTGGCGTTTCCGTGGAAAGCATTTGAACCACAGTGGGCAGGTTCAGCGCTTCACCACGGATAATGCGTTGCACATCCTCCACATTCAGTGTTTCATATTTCAAAAGCGCCTCGGCCAGAGTGGAAATTTTGTCCCAATTTTCGTTCACCAAGCGCTCCGCGTCCCTGAAGGCGTCGTCAATCATGCGCCTAATTTCCTCGTCGATGATGCGCGCCGTGTCATCGGAATAGTCGCGTTCTGGAACATAGGACTCGCGCGAATCTGAGCCCGCATAGCGCACAAATCCAAGCTTTTCGCTCATGCCCCATTCCAACACCATGGCGCGCGCGTAGGCGGTGGCCATTTTAATATCCATGGACGCGCCGCTGGAGACATCACCATTTTGGCGCGCCTCCGCAATGCGGCCGCCGCACAACACGCGCATGGTCGCCAATAAATATTTGCGCGAGAAACCATAGCGGTCTTTCTCTGGCAAACTAAATGTCACTCCCAACATATTTCCGCGCGGAATAATGGTCACCTTGTGCAGTGGATCCGCGTCAGCCAAAAGCACTTGCAAAATAGCGTGGCCGGATTCGTGATACGCCGTGGCGATGCGCTCTTGTTGTTCAATGCGTCTACTTTTCTTGGCGCGGCCAAATCGAATCTTGTCGCGCGCCTCTTCCATATCCGTCATCTCAATGAAATCCTTGTCAAGCATGGTGGCAAGAATGGCGGCCTCATTAATAATGGCGGCAAGATCA
This sequence comes from uncultured bacterium, assembly GCA_903914045.1. GTDB lineage: Bacteria > Planctomycetota > Phycisphaerae > Phycisphaerales > SM1A02 > SYAC01. The sequence goes on from CAIWNO010000462.1 coordinate 2,341, forward strand.
GCACCGCTGAACATGGGCGTGCTGCGCGCCACGCGTTCCAACTTCACGTCGGGTCCCATCTTTACTTTCTTGGCGTGCACGGACAGAATTTGTGCTCGCCCAGCCACATCTGGAAATTGCACGCCCACGGTGCGATCAAATCGGCCTGGTCGTGTCAACGCCGGATCAAGCACGTCCGCGCGATTGGTGGCGGCAACCACAATCACCTGGTCATTGGCGTCAAAGCCGTCCATTTCCACCAAAATTGCGTTCAGTGTTTGCTCGCGTTCATCATGTCCGCCAGTGGTGAAACCACCACCACGGCGGCGGCCGACGGCGTCCACTTCGTCCAAGAAAATAATGCAAGGTGAATTATCTTTGGCTTGCTTGAACAAATCGCGCACGCGGCTGGCGCCAACGCCCACGAACATTTCCACAAAGTCGCTTCCAGAAATGGAGAAGAAAGGACCTTCCGCCTCGCCGGCGATCGCTTTTGCCAGCAAAGTTTTTCCGCAACCTGGTGGACCTTCAAGAAGCACGCCGCGCGGAATGCGTCCGCCAAGGCGTTGAAATCGTTTTGGGTCTTTCAAGAACTC
>CAIWNO010000463.1 GCA_903914045.1 uncultured bacterium
ACGTCGTTGTAACCAGCCGCGCCAAGCAATCCAAGAATGTCGTTCAGCGTGGCGTAGTCCTCGCCAACAATGGCAAGCGAGCGGTAGAAAATTCCCTCGTCCACCGCGTTAAAGTCCACGCGCAAGCGATCACCAAGCAGCGCGCCGCTGGTGATGGGACTCATTGGATCAAAGGCGATCACCGCCAACTTGTTGCCGCGCAAAACACTTTCGCGCGCCATGGCGGCAACCAACGTGCTTTTACCTGCGCCAGGCGCGCCAGTGATACCAATGACGCGCTTTGGTTTTTTTCTTGGCGTGGCCGCGTCAAGACGCTTGGCGTGCGCCAGTGAAATCATTCGGCCAAGTTGCGCCGTTGGATGGGGCATTGGGGTGAAAGGCAGCGGCGCATAATCACGTACCGAGTCGCGCACGCTGTCAACAATTGGATCAAGCCCGGCGCCCGTGTGAAAAATCTGGTTCACGCCCGCGGCCAAAAGAACTTTGACATCTTCTTGCGGAATAATTCCGCCCACATTCACAATCATGTCGGGGCGGCCAACTTTGCGGCACTCATCAAGTAGGCGCGGCACCAATACCAAGTGACTGTTGCTCATCATGGAGCACGCGATGCAATCAGCGTCCTCATCGCGCGCGCCAATGGCAAGGCTGCGCGGCGTTTGCCACAAGCCGCTGTAAATAACATGCACACCGCTGTCGCGCAGAAGCCGCGCAATTAATTTCACGCCGCGATCGTGGCCATCCAAGCCCATTTTGCCCAGCAAAACACGCGGCCGGTGCGGTAAGCCGCCGCATCGATCTTTTTTCTCAATCGCTGTTGTGGGTTCGGTGGTGGCGCGCATGGTTGGTGGCTGTATGTGTGGACAACAAATTTAGGCTGCGGCGTTTGCAGCGGCCACTTCGGCTTCCGTCTTTTCGCCAACACGTTTTGCGTCAGCGGTCCACTGGTCCGGCATCATGCGATGCGCTATCCCGCCAATAACCAAGTGCATATTTTTGTAATCATGGTCGTCCAGCACAATGCGCTTGCCATCCGTGGTCACCACGGTCGCGGTCCATGTGCTGCGTCGATCGCCTTCTTTGGCGCACCAACGATTCATTTCAATTTCCGCAATTTGATCCACGGTAAAAATTCCTTGTGGGCAATGCAGCGTTCCATCATCTTGCAAAACATATTTCTTCTTCATGGCTTGAATAATCGGCCAAATAAAGAACGGCGTTCCAAGCACGCCGCACCCAATGATATACAACCACATTTGCATGGTGCGGTCATATTGCGAGGGCTTGGTGGGCGCGCCAGAGTTTCGCGCCGTGATCTCATCGATCGTTTTTTTTGCCGCGGCAAATTCCTCCGTTTGGGTGTTCTTCAGCTCCGTAGCGTTCGATTGCATTTCCAACTTCTTCATAGTGTCTTTGGCCTGATCAAACGCCACGCAGTCAGCTTCCAAGTTGGGAATTTTAATGGAGTAGTCGTACCAGCCCCAAAGACCAAACACAGCGCACAGAATGGCGAAGATGGCGTTGCGCCAAAAAACAAACGGTTGAATTGTTGTGCGAATTGCCATGAAAATAAATTGTAGCGAGGGTTTGCGGTTTTGATTGTGCCGTGCGCGCCAATGTTGGCGCCAACATTGAATCAAGCGTAAGGGCGATGGGGGCAGTCTTTGGAGGCAGGCCACCTCAACAGATTCGGAATCCATTCCAAATCTCACGGCTTCCGGTATCAGCCGCAGTCAAGGGGTCGGGAGAGCGGTCTCCATGCTCGTCCGACCAGTGCAAGGAGGTCCATCCACATGCCGACTAGTGCCTTTGGGGTCAAACCCCCATCG
>CAIWNO010000464.1 GCA_903914045.1 uncultured bacterium
ATGCCTGAGCGCTTGAAGGATGAAGTGTTGGCGAAGGCTTGACCTTTCGCTGACGGCGCCATGCCGAAGAGCACACTGAACACGATCCGCCCCGATGTCCAAATTGGGGCGGATCTTTGGCTTTTTTGGCTGAAAGTTGCGGCAAGACTGGCGGTGCGCGGGCACGGTTTTGTGGAGCCAAACCCCATGGTGGGTTGCGTGATTGTGGACGCGAAAAAGAATATGGTCGGCTGGGGCTATCACCGCAAGATTGGTGGCGCGCACGCCGAGGTGGAGGCGTTGAAACGCGCGGGCGCAAAGGCGCGCGGTGCCACGGCCATTGTGACGCTGGAACCTTGCGCGCATGTTGGCCGCACTCCGCCGTGCGTTGACGCGTTGAAGAACGCGGGCGTGGCGTGCGTGGTGTACGGTTGCGCGGATCCAAATCCAGATGCGGCGGGCGGCGCGGAAAAATTGCGCGCCTATGGAATTGAAACACATTTGTTGGAGTGCGACGAAACGCGCGAGTTGAACGCGCCGTTTGTGAAGCGTGTGCGAACAGGTTTGCCCTGGGTCATGGCCAAGTGGGCGCAAACAGTTGATGGTTGCGTGGCCACGCGCGATTATGATTCCAAGTGGATTAGCTGCGACCGCAGTCGCCGCATGGTGCACCGCGAGCGCGGACGAGTGGACGCCATCTTGACTGGGATTGGAACCGTGATGCACGACGATCCGCAACTGACGGCGCGTGATGTGCGTGTAAGGCGCAACGCCATTCGCGTGGTGATCGATCCGGAATTGGCGTTGCCGTTGACCGCGGCGTTGGTGCAGACCGCGCGCCAATACAAGACGGTGGTGGCCACGCTGGCGAAATCTTTTTCCGAGCGCTCGGAGCATCGGCGCGCGTTGGGCGACTTGGGCGTGGGTTGCATGAAGCAGCACTCTGATTTTCGAGGACTTTTGGCTGCTTTACGCAAGGAATATGGTGTGTCCACGGTGCTGGTGGAGGCCGGTGGTGGACTGACTGGTGAATTACTGAAGGAAAATGTGATTGACGAGGCGTGGGTTTTTGTGGGACCAAAAGTAGTCGGCGACCGCGAAGCCATACATCCAGCGCGCGGTCTGTCACCGCTTTCGATTCAAGATGCAATTTCTGTCCGTCTTGTTTCCGTGCGCCGCCGCGACCAAGACGCCCTGCTGCATTATCGATTTGAGGAACCAAAAAGCGCGGGCATAATTGGAAACGCAAGCGTGGCTGGATAAACCCGAGTCAAGTTTCCGCCGTCGCCAACAAGCCAGCGACCTTGCGAATCTTTTCCAACAATCAACTGCATGGTGGTCCCACCGGAAAGCGTCACGATTATTTTTGCAACGACCATATTTGTAGGAATCGTTTCTGTGGCCAGATCAGTGGCGCGCGCGGCGCACAATGTTTGCAGCAAGTCGCGAACGCGTTGCATGTTGGCGGGCTGGGGGTTCTCGCTTTTGGAAATCGCAACTTCGGCGGTGACCGGCTGAGTGGTGCTTGCGTTCGCGGTGGCAGGCTGCGTGTCAAGAGTGAGTTGCCACTGCGTGACGCCGCGGGCAAGTTGCGCGGTTGGTTCTCCGTTTGCATTTTGTAATGCGATGGATTTAATCTCGGCGGGATCAACGCCCAACATGGTGGCATCAACAAAGGCGGCGCTGGGTGGAAAAAGTGTTGAAAGTGAGCGTTTTTCAAGGTGAAATACGCCTGGCCTGTCGCGACGTTTGCCAAAGCGTCCGCCTGGACCGGCGGCGCCATCGCCACCAATTTCTAGAACTTCTTCAGCGACCGCGCCCTTGGAGACATCCAATGACCGAATGGCGATTGTGGCGGCCGGCTGATGTAAACCAAAGAGCGCAAGATCATTTGGCGCGTCATCGACAATGCCTTGATGCTCCAAGCGCGCCACGGCTTCCAGAAAATCCGCCACCGCAATATTGTCGGCGCGCGCCTCAATGGGCTCAATCAAAGACCAACGACCATCCGTTTTTTCAAGAACAATTTCCATGCGAGTGGTGCCAGTATTCGCTTGCACAATAACGCGATTACTTTCCGCGCCAGAGTGATCAAACAGTTTCGCGCTGCGAAGTTGAACTGGGTCGCCATCCACAAGCAGTCGATGCATTTCACTTGAGCCAGGACCGCCACTCTGCTTTTGAATATCTGCTAGCCACGCCAAACCTGCGGGATGGAGTTTGCCAACACGCAATGTGGCGCTGCCAGTAGCCCATGTCACTTGAATCGTGGGCGCGTTATCGTTCAAACCAGCGCGTGTTGGCAATTGTGAAAGCGGCGAAGTTTGCAGCAAGCGCGCCTCCGCCATAGCCACCAACAGGTGACGAATGGCTACGGGATTGGCCGCTTGCACATAGGGCGTGGTTTGTTGCCAGGCATCGCCAACCCGCTCAAAAACAAGCGTTCTGCCTGCTTTTTCAAGCTGAATTGTGGAAACTTGATCCACTGGAATGTCAAACAAAAGTTGCGCGGGACTTGCGTTGTCCACATTCAAGCGCACAAGCCAACCCACTATGACCGCCAACAAAGCCACCAGCCACGGTTTAAGAAATGCGGGAATAAATTTCATCGACGCTTCCTTGATTTCCAAATAAGGCTACCCGTGAGCGCCATTGAAAGTGGAATGACCACCAAACTGAACGCGCTCAGAATGACACGCGATTGTTGGCCAAGTTCAGGAACGCGGCCAGTGTCGGCCGCCGTGGAAATAGCTTCGCTACCTGCTAGCCAACGGATGACGCCAATGGCGAGATCGCGATTGCCCGGAAAGCGTAATGCACGCGAGTCACCATCACTCATGCCGCTGTGCAGTGTGAGCAACCAAGAGAGTCCACCAGAAATGGCCAAGCGAATTCCGTCGTCACGCTGCGCCACAACCAACACTGGAATAGCTTGGGTGAATACTTTTCCTTCAGGAGCCGCATCCATAGAGCGGCTGACAACGCGCGGGTCGCTTTCAATCCAGCGTTGTGGCGCAGGCTGAATAAGTTCAACGGCAGTTGCCGTCCACGATTCTCGTTTGGTGATTTCAATTGGAATGGGCATGGGCCACAAAATATTTTCATTGGCGGATGACATGCCCGCGCCATGCCCCACGTCGCTACCTGAAAACTCTATAAAACTGCGGAGTTCCTTGACGTTTTCGGAACGTGCGCCAAGATCCAACACCACCTGGCCGCTCTTGGCGCGCAGTCCCGCGTATTGAAAAAGATCCGCCCACGGATCACTCATTCCCATGGCCGCAAATGGATTTGCTGTGGCGGTTATAAAAATATTTTCGCCCTCAGACGCAAGTTGGCGCGTGGCCGCCAACAGCGCGCTCTCGGCGGCATCTGGCTCCTGCGCGCTGCGGTCAAGTGGTGGCACCACAATCCAAACGCGCTTTACGCCTTGAGTGAATGGGCGAGCGCCCTTGGATGGATTCCATTCATCCACTTCAATGCGCGCGGCGCGCAATGATTGAACAATATGCGACAAGTCACCGCCACCAGACACACTTTCAAGCGGCGATGCGGACTGTGCGTGCACAATAGTGGCGGCGATGCGTGGCGCGCCCTCCGCGCAGCGAATGGCTTCCGCCAAAGCTAGCTCGGTTGCGTCCACACTTGTTCGCATTTGCCACGCGGGAATGGCGGCGACACCATTTGTTCCACTCACAATCAGGGTGGGCGGATACTGCATGGCCGCGGCGACTTCAGAAAGCCGCAGTGGTGGAAGTTGATCAATCTGATCTTGCGCGGCTTTGGCTTGCTCGGCGTGGCGCGCGCAATTTCGCTGCGTTTGGCGCGCGATGGTGGCCATGGCTGGAGTGAACGTTTGAAGCCTATTTGCCACGATATCCGCGACTTGTTGCAGTGTGTTAGACCACCACTTCAATTCATTGGCCAACTTCCTTCCCGCGCCTTCCGCGTTGCCAAGTGGTCGCTCGGGTGTTGGTGTGGCCATTTGTGAAATGGCCTCTCGCACCGCTTGTCCCTGCAAGGCTGTCTTGTTCATGGCCGCGGCAAAGGACTCCAGCTTGACCCGAGCGGGGTCATCTTTGGCAAGAGCATTCGACAGCGTTTGAATTTGCGCGTCCGATGCGTCGGAGAAACTTTCAATGGAACGAAACACTTCCAAGCCTTTGTCGTTGGCTTGTCGCCATGCGTTCACATTTTTAGACTCACTGGCTTCGATCATTTCAAACATCGCGGCGCTTTTTTCGGCGTCGACAAGTTCAAGTGAATCAAATTCTTGGCAATTCAGAAATGTTCCATCCGCAAGCACGCCGCGAGAGGCGCGTGCCAACACCGCACGCGCATTGCGCAATGAGGCAAGGTCTGCGTTTCCTTTTGCAGACAACAAAGTAATATTCATTGGCGCCGTACTTTGCGAGATGAACTTCTTGGTGGCAGGTTGCAATGAGCCGCTGAACATTGACGATGCTTGCACACTTACGGTGGGTGCGCTCGCTCCACGCACAGCGATTACTGTGGACACCACCGCGACGAACACACCGGCACACATTGCAAATCGTTGTAATTCCCTGCGTTTTGTAGGTATTTCCGCATCGTTGATCGCCCACGCACCAGCGCACCACGCACTGCCGACTCCCATGGCAAGCAAGGCCACAGCGCTTCCAAGGTCCACCGTTCCGCGCGTGAAATCTTCTCCGCGGCGCAGTGGATCAAGCGCGAATGCGGCTGATGCGATTGCCGGCCAATGCAATGATTGTCCGCCGCGACACAGCGCGATCCATGCGGCGATGGCTGTCAACGAAGCAACGATGGCTCCGGCATTTGATCGCACGACAACTCCCGCAAGCAAGCCAACACCAGACGCTGCGACAATAATCAACCACAACCCAAGCGCGCCACACGTGATGACGCTCCATGATGGCGTGGCAATTGTTGACAACACAATGGCCTGCAAGAAAATTGGAAGTAGTAACGCGGCGCCCGCCACGGCAATAGCGGCAAACTTTGCGTGCAACACGGTGGCGATATGTATTGGAGAAGCCAATGTCAAGTCCCATGTTCCCGCGCGCCGCTCGCTTGGAACGCTGCGCGCCCCTAACACGCACGCCGCGGCGCCAACGCACCACAATGAAATTCCAATCGCGCGCGACAAGTCCGCGACCGAGCCCGCGACAAGTCCGCCAAAGGCGAAGCCCATGCCAGCTGG
>CAIWNO010000465.1 GCA_903914045.1 uncultured bacterium
CTTCCAGTAATGGTGATCGGCGTGCCGCCCGCAATAGGACCCGCGCTTGGAGTCACCAAGGCAATGGTTGGCAACGATTCATTGGTGTAGGTGAATGCATTGAGCTTTGATGCGATTCCACCTGGAGTGGTCACCACAATAGTTTTAGCTCCCGCGCTTGCGGCAGGTGTCAGTAGGTTGATCTGAGTTGGTGAAATCACAACAACGCTTGTCGCAGGCACGCCGCCCACAGTGACGCTGCTGGCTCCTGTAAAATTTGCACCAGTAATTGTGACCGCCGTTGCGCCGGCCAAGGGACCAGTGTTTGGGTTCACAGTGGTCATAAGTGGGGTTGGCAATGTTGAACCGCGCAATCCATTCACGGTTGCGCTTGGATCACTAATACAGTGGGCGCCAAGATTGGTAGCCCTGACAAAATAGGAGTAGTTTGTGGCTGGCAAAGCGGTCACATCGTCAAAGCTGACAGTACCTCCGCCTGCGATCGAAGCAATTTGAATTTCCTTGTCATTGCGATAAATGTCATAGCCGGTTGTGGATGACGAGGCTGTCCAAGTGATTTGAATTTTGTCTGGGAGTGTGGTGCTTGCCGCCACATTTGTGGGTGGACTGACATTGCGGTAGCCCGCGGAAACCGCACTTCCCTTAAATGGTCCAAGACCAAAAGAGTTAATCGCGGCGACATTATATGTATACCCCTGAGCCACACCCACAGTCGTGTCATCAAATGAAAGTTTTGATGCGGGAACAGATCCAATTCCTCCACCTGCACCCACGGTTCCACCACGATTAATTTGATACCCCAGCGCGCCCGGAACCTCTGTCCAAGACACGATGACTTTATCCGCGTAGGTTCCAGGAGTGGCATAAACTTTGTCTGGCCACATCATTCCAACCCAGGCGGGATTTGAAACACCACTCGCTGGACTTGTAGCCACGGCGGTTGTGGCTTTCACCCTATACGTATGTTTTATAGTTGTCGAAGCGCCAGTGTCGTTGAATGATGTTCCAGTGGTAGTCGCAATTTCATCCTGTCCACCATCACGGTACACCAGGTAGCCGGTTGCGCCCGTCACCGAAGACCAACTCACCAAAATTGCATCAATATAATCACCCATTGAAGCGCTCGGAGGAATTGGAGTTGCCAATGCGCGATATCCAAGATTGCTAGTTCGCGCACCGCTGACTTGCGCTCCCAAAACCGACTTCACCGTGTAGGTGTACCCAGCGCCAGGTGCCACACCTGTGTCGCTGTACGTGGTGACTGCTCCAGAGTCGGTGGGATTAATTTGCGCGGTGGTTCCACTTCTAAAAACTTGATACCCATCCACGCCCGCAACCGGATCCCATGAAATCTCAACTTTATTTGTGAATGTCCCATCGCTTGCGACAACATTGACAGGAGCCGCAATTGATGCGCGCAGACCAGAAACGATATTGGAAAATCGGATTCCACCCGCGGATTGAACCTTGTAGTTGTACGTCGTCCCCACAACCGCAGTTGTGTCCGCGAAAGCGCCAGTGTTGCCTTGAATGGTTCCAACTTGCGCGTAGGCGCCTGCTCCCTCCGCGCGCCAAATGCTATACCCGGTGGCGCTGACAAGCGGTGTAAAGTTTAATTGCACGCGATCGCTATATAAACCAACCGAGGCCATGAGATCGATCACGCTTGGCTCTTGATTCAAAGAACTAGCAAACGACCAATCATCTTGCCCAACGACCACGCCTTCGAATGTTGGATCAAATGTCCACACCTTGCTGCTGGTCGTATATTTGGTTTGAGCGTCGCTTTTCACGTTGGCGCTGGCCATGGTGTACAAGGTTGCGCCGCCAGTTTGCGCGCTGGACTTTCCCACAAAATCACACCAGAAAGTCAATTTAGAAATGCCGCCAGGCGCGGCTGCAATATCGCTGCACTTTAGGGTGAAGCGCCCAAACATGACCATGTGATCGGGGTTCGCGCTAGCGTTGGTTTCAAATTCCGCATCTGTTGGCGCAGATTGGTACACGCCTGCGCCAACAAATCCAGTTGCGCTGCTGCCGCCCTGAATCACACCAACATTTGTATTTGGATTCATAAAGTAGACGTCAGGAGTGACGCCGCCAGTGTTGCCCGCGCCTTGCGTGCGCGCGCCAACCGTTAGAAATGAATCCCAGGTGTTGTTACCAGTGCCGCCCGCCGCGCCGGCGGCTGGAAGCCAACTGGTGTTGTTATGTTGGTAAGCAAGATTTGCACTATTGTCATACTTAGAAATTTTAGTCACACCAAAAGTAGAAGAATCCGTGGTGGCTTGACCAAAGTAGTTCACCACGCGTTCGCCGTTGGAACCAGTTCCAAGCGCGGAACCAAATTTCAAATAGACATCAATGACGGAATAGAACGCCGGATGAGTCGCGTCGGCTGGCGAACCGTCCGCGGCTAAAAGATAATTCCTTCCATACAAACCTTGCACGCCCGTGCCCACGAAGGAAGATCTTGGAGAACCCGATGCATCAGAGGATTCATCTGCGGAAGAATCAGCGCTTGTGCCGTCTACGTTCAACAACATCAATCCAAGATCGCCGCTGTCAATGACATTGTTTCCGTTGACATCATTGACCACAAATGATCCCATGCGTTGTGGCTGCGCTGAATTTATTCCAGTTGAGCCAGAAATTTTCACGGCAGTTTGTTCTGGACTTGGCTGAGCTGAAACATGCAGCGCGGCCAAGGAACACAACAGCGTGAAACTTAAAAATATTTGTCGAAATAAATTTTTCGAATGCTCAATAGTGCTCAAGATTGGTCTCCAAAATGGGGCTTCATATAAGAATACGAGTACCCCCATCTATTTATATGCCACGAATTGGGAAAATAACTAAAAAAAGAAAAAATGCATGCATTGAATGTATTTGTTATCGACATCTGCGCCATTGAACTGCCTCTTCAAGGCGACACTTTAGATTTACAAAAGGTAGAGTCCAAAGTTGTCATTGAGTTGCCAAAGGACTCAGTCATTTGAGTATGTACAGCGGAATTGTCAGCGCGCAAAATGCGCTGAAAGGCTGGTCAATGTGTTTTTTCAGGAGCCAAGCCGCAGTCTTTCACGAAGTGGCGTATGGCTCCAATTTCATGGTCGCTGCTCAGCGTGTGATTGCCGCCGTGTGGAATGGAGAAAGACATTTCCTTGCCAGCAAGCTTCACCTTCAAGTGATCGTGCTTGGTTTCATCGCATGTGCCGCCTAGACCCTCAAACATGTGAACAATATCGCGCCAATGAATGTTGTGCGAAGTTGGGTGCGCGAACAATTGTTTCAGCGTTTGTTGAGCGTGCGACATGTATGAGTTCCAGGAAAAAATAGTGAATCCGAAGGCGTTCAAACGATCAAAGTGGACTGTACTGCCCTAACACACGTTAATCAAATGGCAGGTTTTTAAAGTACCTCGTGCACTTTGTCATTCGAAGTGGTGATGATTGTTAAGGTGAATTCCTCAAATCATCAATACAAATCACAGTGTAGCAGTGATGATCACCCAATGTCATTGAATGGAATTTGAAATTCGTTTTTGCAGCTGGTGGAAATATTCCTTGCTGAATTGAATTAGAAAAAATTAAAATTAATTCCAGATTTTCATTCTTTTGTTTTTGAATTTTCAACTTCTTCAATTCCAAGTTCAATTTGTTAGTTAACAATTTGTGATGTGCGTTACGGAACCAATCCCCTACTATTTCA
>CAIWNO010000466.1 GCA_903914045.1 uncultured bacterium
ATTCAAACATGTCTCGCCGACGAACGAACGCCTTTATATGAACGCCACGCAGCAACCCACCACTCACACTCGTCCACAAGTGGCTGTTGTGTATCACTTCTTTCCGCACTATCGACGCGCCATTGTGGAAGAGTTAGCGCGCAGCACACAAGCCGACTTCACATTTATTGGCGATGACCACGATCGCGGATACGCGCACGGCATTCGCGCCGCGCAATTCACAACAGCCGTGAAATTTATTCTTGCACCCGCGCACAGATTTGGCGGGCCATTTCGATGGCAGTGGGGCGCAGTGCGTGCGGGCATAAACCCAGCATTTGATACAGTGATTTTTCATGCCGTTCCGCACTGGCCATGTACATGGATTGGCGCGATCGCAGCGCGCTTACTTGGCAAGCGCGTCTTCTTTTGGGGCCACGGATATTTGTCGCAACCCCGCGGACTGAAGGGTTTGGTTCGAAAATTATTTTACGCCATACCGCATCAGCACATGTTCTACGGACGCGGATCCAAGCAAATTGCAATGCAGCACGGTTGGTCGCCCGAACACCTTCACGTGATTTACAACAGCCAAGACATGGCGGAGCAAATTGCGGCGCGCGAAAAAGTAAGCGCGGCACAAACAGACCAAATTCGTAATGAACTTTTTGGCGACGCAACCACGCCCGTGGTGATTTGCACCACCCGACTCATTGCGCTGCGGCGACTTGACTTGCTTATTGACGCAATTGCAGAGTTGAAACGCCGCGGCACCAACGCAAATTTAATTATTGTTGGCGATGGAGAAGAACGGGCGACATTAGAAGCCCAGGCTATCGCTCGTGGCGTGCGCGCCCACTTTGAAGGAGCTTGCTACAACGAGCAGCGAATTGCGCAACTTGTCATGGCGAGCAACGTGACGGTGGCGCCGGGAATGGTTGGACTAACCGCAATGCACAGCATGGTGTATGGCGTGCCCGTGGTCACGCACAATGACGCGGACAATCAAATGCCTGAGTGGGAAGCCATTATTCCAGGTAAAAATGGCTCGCTTTTCAACAAAGACAATGTTGCATCACTAGCCGACGCAATTCAATCATGGCTAACAACTCCGTATCCAACGGCCGAAACCAAAGCCGCGTGCCACGCTGTCATGGATCGATTTTGGAACCCCACTTATCAGCGCCGTGCCATTGAGCGCGCCGTGTGCGGTGAGCCCGCGGATGATTTGTTTGATGTGCGTTAGGCGTAGTGCAACAATAATTTGTTAATACAGTAGAGCACAAGATGCGGAAATTTTGTCTACACGCGCCTGAAAATAATTTTGTAAAAACGTATCTACACCCACTTAATCGTCAACACTTATGTTGACTGCTTGCGCCGAATTTTCGCCAGCGCGCCAACAACAAATCCATCAATGGTGTTGCGAATGTCAGCGTGTAAGAAACGCATAATCCAAATCGCAAGCAATGTAGCCATTGGCCCAACAACAAACAGTGACGCAATGTCACCCAGACGACCAAAACTACTTAACCATTGCGTGAGCATGTAGAAGCCACCAAATAGTGGCACGCACACAACCCACGGTCGTATGAAAATGGCAAGCGCATCAAACAAGTGCTTGCGCGGCGAAGCAAGTGTGCATAACCAAACCACAAGCGGCGCACTGATTGTCCAACATGCGCCGCTTGCAAGTGCAATACCAAGCGCGCCTTTCCAATCAGCACCCATCCAGTAAAAAGGAAGCGAAATTAAAAGCTGAATTCCTTGCCATGCAAAAAAAGTTCCAAAGCGACGCTGTGCGCGCAGGCATGACATGGATGGTCCGGTGGCAAAGTAGAAAGCCTGCATGAGACTGACCACTTGAAAGATAGGAATGGCTGGTTGCCACTTGGCGTCTAGTACAAGCCTAAACAACGGCTCAGCAAGAATGGCTTGCGTGAAACAAATCGGCACACACACCGCGCTGAGCACGCGTTGTGCTTTGAGAAATCCAGCAACTTGTCGCTCGGGATCATCTTGCAAGCGACCAAAGATTGGCTGCAGTACAACGCCTAGTTGGTATGCGATCACGGTGTTGGCTTGTCCAGCAATACTAAATGCCAAGCCAAACAAGCCGACTTCGTATTTGCCCGATACAAAGCCGAGCACCAATATTTCCAACATCACAATGACGTTGTGTATGTATTGGG
>CAIWNO010000467.1 GCA_903914045.1 uncultured bacterium
AAATGTGCTGAATTTCATTTGGTAATCAACGCAAAATCCGTCATAGTGTGGTTCACAAATCGCATGCATTCTCGAAGGCACACTATGAAACACACCACCGCAAAAATGTCCCTTCTCTCCATGCCTTTCATCATGGCGTCCGTCGCTTGCGCGCAAGCGTTCACCTACAACCAGTCCTTCGACACGCTGCCATCCAGTGGCGCGGCAACTGAAATCACGGGAACTGGCGCGATCACAATGCAAGGCGCGCTTGCAGCCATTTCAACAAACGGCGCCGCGTGGCAAGCGACTCGTGTTGTAGGCAGCGGTTCAACAGTTGTGAAATTAAATGTAGACACGGGCAGCGGAAATTCAGGCGCGATGGGTTCATATGGCGCGGCCGCTTCCACCAATCGATCATTGGGTTGCATTGCCAGCGGAACAACCGTGCCCGCGTTTGGTGTTGGCTTGACCAACAACACTGGCTCCATTCTTGGCACGGTCACCATTCAATTCAAAGCGCAACAATGGCGCTCGCCAAGCAACTCCACCGCAACTTCGCTTGGCGTGGTCAACACGCTTAAGTTTGCGTACGGCTTGTCGTCCAATGGAATCACCAGCGATAAATTTCTTTCCGCCGCGGCAATGCTTTCTGATGACAACGGCAATGTTGTCAGCGGTCCAACTTCTGGAACAACTGTTTCAACCGTTGGCCTTGTTCCACTCAGCAACAACTCCGTGACGTTGACTGGTCTCACTTGGAATAACGGCGACGTTCTGTATTTGCGCTGGCAAGACACCAACGACACCGCCAATGATGCGGCACTTGCGATTGATGATCTGGCGATCACGGCGGACATTGCCGTTGAAAATACGTGCCCCGCTGATTTGGATTTTTCAAGCGCCGTCGACAGTGGTGATGTTGGAATTGTGTTGCTGGATACCGGCCCGTGTGCTGGTTGTCCTACAGACCTTGATGGATCTGGCGAAGTTGACAGCGGAGACGTTGGTTTCGTGTTGTTGAATTCCGGTCCGTGTCAGTGAATATCACAACGCAATGTTGTAAAAATTCGCGGTCTTCATTCGGAATGAATTTGGGCAAAGCCACTTTGCTTCAATGATGCGTTGCCGACATCAGCGCGACTTGAGATACGCGATTAAATAATCCAACTGCTCTTTGGTCAGCGACACGGGCGGCATGCTTGCGGGATAGCCTTTGACAATTTTCGCCTGCGGCCGCTCAATGGATTCGCGCAGATACGCTTCGTCCGCTATTACTTTTCCGCCATCGGCAAGTTGCACGGTGCTGTTGTACAGCTTGTCCAAATTTGGCGCCAGTTGCGAAGACCCAACTTGATGGCACACCGCGCAACCTTGCGCCACGAAAAGCTTCGCACCTTTTTGCGTATCGGTCAGTCCAACATCGGATGTGCTGGCGGGCATGATCAACAACACTTTGATCAAGCCGACCGCGGTGAAGAACACAATGAAGATGGCCACAAGCCAGCCGCCAAAGTAGTAGCGCGAGTTCATAAAAAATTTCACCAGCATCAGCGACACAATGATCACGCCAAGGATGGGCGAGAGCCAATCCGCGCTGATGAGTTGCGGAAAGTGCGCGCTGAGCATCATGAACAACACGGGAAACGTCATGTAATGGTTGTGCATGGAGCGC
>CAIWNO010000468.1 GCA_903914045.1 uncultured bacterium
CGGCGCGTCCATTAAAGGCGAAGCCTTCATGGTTTCGCGCAATGTTGCGCGCAACTTTTCCAACCGCGGGACATCATTGGCAAGCGCGCAGGCAATGTCGACATAGTAGTCGTTGTCGCGCGCCACCAAATCTTCAAGTCCAACACTGCGCAATCGGCTCGACCCCATCAAACCAACATGGTTCACGCCCGTGTTCACAACCACCGGCACGCCCATCCACAACGCGTCGCAAGTTGTGGTGTCACCGTTGTGCGGAAAGGTGTCCAGCGCAATGTCCACTTGGTGATACGCGCGCAGGTGCGTGTGATAGTCGTCGCTTCCCAAGAAATGAATTCGCGCGGGCTGCACGCCATGTTTGGCAAATGCCGCAAGAACAAGCGCACGAATTTTATGCGCTTCAAAGCTGCGATATTTCAGAAGCAATATTGAAGTTGGCACGCGTTGCAAAATGCGCGCCCATGTTTGCAAGACCTCGGGCGTCATTTTAATAAAATTATTGAATGAACCAAATGTGACGTGACCACTTTGCGTGGCTGGCAGCCCCGCGACATCCGACGAGTTTGCCAAAGGTTGAAAGCAAGAGAACGTGTCGGGCAAACGAACAAGTTTCTCCGTGTACAAATCATCGGTCACGCCAATCGGATCGCTGATCGTGTCGGTGATTCTGTAATCCATGCGTGTTAAACCAGTCGTACTGGAGTATCCAATCCAACTTGCCTGCACAGGCGCGGGCTTGCGCGCGAACACACGCAGCCTATTCAATGGAGTGTGCCCCGCAAGGTCCACAAGAATGTCAATGCTATCGGCGCGAATCATGTTCGCAACATCTTCATCTGAACGATTGGAGATGACACGCCAATGGTGCGCAAGTTTTTCAAAGCGCAAAGTAACCGCGTCACCCGCGGGATAGTTGTAGTAACAAAATATTTCAAAGCGCTTGGCGTCATGCGCGGCCAGAACCGGCTCTATGAAATGCGCCACCGCATGTTGGCGAAAATCAGCGGAAACATAGCCAATTCGAAGGCGTTGATCAGCGCGCGCGCCGTCCATGCGCGCGCGCGGCGGCATGGGAGCAATGGCGCGCTCGTGACGCTGGCCAAACTGCCTATGCCAATTGAAAATCTCGCGCACATTGGGGTGTGGCTTGTAACTGAGCGTGTATAAAAAATTGCTTTGCTGATTCACATCGTCGGGGCTCAACTCGCCACCGCGGCGAAACAACTCACTCGCCTCATCAAGGCGCCCTTCATTCAACAGCAAGCCCGCGCAATTATTGCACGCCTCCGCGGTGGGCTGAATTTCATTCGAGCGTTGATATGCCGCCATAGCCGCATCGGTGTCGCCCATTTCCGCGTTGATAATTCCAAAGTTGAAGTGGTACAAACGATTGTTGGGTTGCAACGCAATTGCACGGCGCATGAAATCAATTCCTTGCGCGCTTTGCCCCAACTGATGGCACGTCACACCCAAAAAGAAAAGTGCATCGGCGTGATCCACATCAGCCGCCACGATCAATTCGAACACCATTTTCGCCGCTGGAATTTGACCAGCCTGTTGCAATTGCGCGGCGACATGCAACGCCTCCGCAAGCGCAACACGACGCGCCCGCGCGCCCGCGATAGCCGGCAACATGACGGAATTCATTTTCACCGCTGGCACCGCGGGGCGCTGGCAACAATTTTTCGCCTTGCGCCCACTTCCGCACGCACACGAATCGTTGCGACCGATCTCGCTCATGACTTGCGCAAAATCCTTGGCGTGCGAGTTTGTCCTTCGCCCATTAATTGCGCGAATGCCGCTGAATCTTTGGAGGCGATCGCCGCCGCCACTCGATCGATCGCGCTGCGCAAGCGCTCTATGGCCGCGCCAGAAAACGGATTGCGCGCTTGTATTTCGTAATACACATCGGGACTTTCACGCACCACGGCCGCGGCCAAAGTTTCTAGCGCTAAGAAAGTGGTGCTGCGAACCGGATGCTCGCTTTGCGGCAGCGCCAGTGAAAATGCGATCGCTGTTGCGTGCGCCAAACTGAGCAAATCAGCCATGACTCGGTCGTGATCAACCAAAGGCAAGCGCACAATGTTCGCCGTGGTTGGCTTGAATAATTTCTCGACGGCTTCCGTCGCCTCGGCGTCACCCGTGTCGCAAATCACAACATCCGCGTCACGCAACAGAACAATGCTGGGACCAAACATTGGATGGATGGACGCCACGCGCGCGCCCGCTTTTTGCAACGCGCGAATAGGTTCGATCAACGGCGTCTTAATGCTGGCGATGTCGACCACAACACCTTTGGGCGGATGCGCAATCCAACTTGCGTACAACTGCGCCGTGGCCGCGGGCGGCGTGGAGCACACCACAAATTCCGCGCCGTGCAACGCGTCGCGTGACCACGCATTTTCTTCATTCGTTCCCGCAGGATCAAGCGCTCCAACTTGAAAGCATTGCGCGGACAAGAAGCGGCTGACCCATTGGCCCATGCGACCAGCGCCACCCACAATCACCGCGCTCTTGCCAACTCCCGCCGCGGAAAATCGCAAACTTTCTTGGTCTTGCGCCGTCACCGACGCGTGTATCAAACGCGCAAGTAAATCCTGCGCCACGTTGGGGTCAAGTCCGTGCTGCTCGGCGGCAACGCGCGCGCGCTCAAGCACCGCGCGCTCCTGGGAATAATCCACCGTGGCAATGTTCTTGCGGCGCTTGATTTCCCCCACTTGCTTCACCAATCGCGAACGTTCCGCGGCGTGCGCGATCAACTCCAGATCGATCTGGCGAATTCGCTCACGCACATTGTCCAAATTTTCTTCAGCCATAAATTCAGCCTTGTATGTGTGGATGCATTCAACAGCGGCAATAGTAAAGCCACGCAACCTTATCGCGCAAACTTCTTATGGAAATCACGCTGGTGTTGCGTTGTAACGCGATTCACCAAACGCAAGAATTGACCAGAACACAATCGGCAACAATAACAATCCCGCCGTGAAGGCAACACCCTTTCCAAAGTTGCGCGCCAAGCCGCGCATCATCAAGATGGAAAAAATAATATTCACGCCGGGAATACAAAGCAGCAACCACCACCAACCTGGCTTGCTGGAAATTTTCATGCAGACATACAAGTTGTAGAACGGAATAAAGATCACCCAGCCTGGCCGCCC
>CAIWNO010000469.1 GCA_903914045.1 uncultured bacterium
AAGTTCTGGGTGGTCGATTCGCAAAGCGGCAACGCACGCGTGAAGCGCCAACAGTGCATTGCGTTTGTTGTGCTCGCCTATCAATTGCGCGGATTCAAAAAGAGGCAGGCATTTCTCAACATGATTCGCATCGCTTTGAAAAATATCATGGGCGACATTCTGTTGGACTTCATCAGAAGACGTCCGCGCCACAGGTTGCGCATACGCGACTTGTGGCGGGGAATTTTTCCACCAATGTCCAACAGGCAATTTCGCCCATACGGCGGATTGATCAGGTGATTCAATGTCAAAGCGCGAAAGAAAAAGTTGATCGTCCGCTGACTGATTGCGAATGATGGATTTACTGGCGCTGTAATGAGCGGCGTCACCATGCCAATCCAAATGGTTGTCGCACAAATTTGTAAGCACGCCAATGCGCGCATGCCAATGCGGATTTCCAGAATCGCTTCCAAGCCACCACAGCATGAAACTGGAAAGCTCCAGCACCAGCCATTCATGTGCGCCAATGTGCGGGCAATTCTGCAGCAAACTGCCGCCAATATTGCCTGCAAAATGCGCGCGGTTGCCGTTGAAGCCGTCAAGCGCGTGGTGGATGAATGCGGATGTTGTGCTTTTGCCAGAACTTCCAGTGACCGCAATCACGCGGTGGGCGGGAATATGTTGCAGTGCCAGTCGCAACTCCGTTGTCACGTGCGCGCCGGCATCGCGCGCGGCCTTGAGATAAGGATTGGTCCACGGCTTTGGCACGGCTGGGTTGGCGACCACCAGTTGCGCATGTTGAAAGTCCGCAAGTTCATGCGCGCCCAGTCGCAAGCGCACCACGCCGCTGTGAATCAGGGGCGCAATTTTTGCGATTGACTCTTTCAGTTTGTCGGCGCTGGAAAGATCGGTGACCAGAATCTCTTTGGCGCCTTGTTGCGCCAACCATTGCGTGGCGCCAATGCCGCCACCAAACGCGCCAAGCCCCATGACCAAGCAACGGCTTCCGCGAATTTCAAAGTGTTGTGACACAGTCATCTGTTGGGTGAAATGGCCGGCGTCTTCATTTGATTGTTCTCACCCAAGTTCAACAATTCCTCGGCGTAATTGGTCGCGGCCTTGCGCTCGGTCAACGGACCTTGCGCATCACCACGTAAAAACTGGCGTATCAGTCGATCTTTTTCAGGCATCGTCTTGGCTTCTTCGGCGGATGCTTTGCGCAAATTGTCAAACGCCTCGCGTGTGTCAATCATGAGCGCAATTCCTTTGTCCAGCATGGTCATGCGATCCGCGATGGTGAAAGCGCTGTCCATTTCATGGGTCACCACCACGCTGGTCACCCCAAGTTTGCGCGTAAGATCAAGCATTAATTGATCAATCTCCGCGCTCGTCACGGGGTCAAGCCCGGCGCTGGGCTCATCATAAAACAGAATTTTGGGATCAAGCGCAAGCGCGCGCGCCAACCCCGCGCGCTTTTTCATGCCGCCAGAAATTTGTGAAGGAAATTTATTGGCGTGTTCTCGCAAGCCGACCAGTTCCAATTTAATCATCACTTGAATCTCAATAATGTGGGAGTCAAGCGTTGTATGTTCGCGCAGAGGCAGCGCGATATTGTCGGCAATGCTCATGCTGTTGAAGAGGGCGCCAGATTGGAAAAGAATTCCAAATTTTTTGCGCACCGCATCCAGACCAGCCTCGTCAACAGTGGCAATTTCCTCGCCAAGAATTTTTATGGAGCCTTCGCTTGGTTGCAAACTGCCAATCAAATGTCTTAGCAGAGTGCTCTTGCCGCAACCCGAACCGCCCATGATCACCATGGTTTCACCCTCGGCAATGTCAAGGTTGATTCCATTGAGCACGGTTTGCGGACCGAAGCGGCGAACTAAATTTCGGATTTCAATGACATTGCCCATAGATAACTCAGGCTACCAAAGAGGTGGTGAAAAGCGTGAATCGAGTGGGTGATACGTTTGTAAGCGGCGATGCGCTTGACTTTGGTTTGGAAAGTGTTGGCGGCATAAGTGGTTCAAGCGCGGGCGGAGCGGGTTCTCCATCTGGAAAAAGCAGGTCGCCGCGGGTGGCGTCCACAAAGCGCAGGGATCGCCACACCATGGTGCTTTTGCCTGTTTTTTCGTTGAATCGTTCAAGGCCAAGGTCGGCCTCCACTAGGCCAGAAGAAAATGTGATGGTGATAGGAATGACCACCATTGATCGTTTCCAAGATTGCTCCAAAGGGGTGGGGCGATTCTGGCTGACTTGCGCCGAAACAAATGTTCCGTATCGGCTTTGAACTTGCGAGGTGAATGTGGCGAGTTGTTCTTGCGTGAGTGCGCTCGCTGGTCCCGCCCATTCTTGCTTCATGCCTTGTGTGTCGCATGCAAAAAGTGGAGCAAGCGCCACAGTTGGTCCAAGCACAATGGTGCGAAGGCCTGAAATCCAGAACAACCATGTCGCAAGAATGGTGGCGACCACGCCAAATGAAATTGCGCTCCACGCCAGCCACCCACCTTTGGTGTCGGGATGGTTGCGCAAACTGCGCAAGGCAAGAGCGCCGGTGCCCACTCCGATCAACGTCATGGGCGGACAAAAGAATGGAATACAAAACATGGCGGCAAGAACCGCGGTGCGGTTCCATGAGCGCGCGGGTTGCGTAAAGTTGTCCATGTGGACAAGTGTGTCGCTATCTAGATTGTTCTGTGGAGAGTTGTTCATGTGTGATGCAAAGTGTGATTTGAATTTTTTTCAGCGTGAGCCGTGAGAGACACTATTTGAATTTCAAGTGAGCCTAGGCGGTGCTTGAGCGCATTGTGCAAGTGTGGGATATTTGCTGGGGGCGTTTGCTAGTTCGTTGCAGAAAAAATGGAAATGTTGATCAAGGGGTTGGCGCGGGTGCGGGCGCCAAGATCAAATCTCCAAGTGTGGAGTCATCAACCGTGAGTTCAATCAAGCGCGTGCCAGGAATCCATTGATTATTTTGCGGAATCAGTTGAAACATGGCGCTTCCAGTGGTTTCTCGATTGGTGAATCGCAGCGTGATGGCCGCGGTCATGGCCACATCAAACATGCCGCCGTCGCCCACCTTGCTTATAAAAAAACATCTTTCAATTCGCCGTAGCGGTTCTTTGCCTCGCTGGAAAATAGCGCCAGCTGTTCAGCGGTTGGCGCGGCGCGGGCGGCGGGCGCCAATGGATTTGCAGGAATTGCAATCACGCATGTTGAATATTTATTGGCGAAGGCGGCTTGAATGCTTGCGTTCATGTTGACGCTGAGGTCTTTCATCACCCAGTCGCTCAGCGCTTCATAGGTGAGGGCTTGCACAACAAGCCCAACTAAACTGAAGGCCATGGCGGCTCGAGCGAGTTGGCGCGAGCGTCGATCATCACTGGCGCGCAGTTTCCAAATTGCAAATATGGATATCGGCGTGGATATAAATCCAACAAATGGGCAACAGGGCACTGGCGAAAAAATTGAAAGGACCAACGCAGTCCACGCTAGACCAAATCGTGATCGTGGGCGCAGTGGTTGGGGTGCGAGGGGTAATGAGGTTGGCGGCGTTGGTGCAGAAGGTGGATCGCTAGGCATGGGTGGTCACAGAAAGTTGGCGTGAGGCGGTGCGTTCTTGCGCGGTTTTTGCAAGGGTCGCAATACTATGCGTCCACGTCACATTCATTTACTTGTCAAGCGGCAAGAGTACATGCGCCAAATTCAACATGCTTTGATGAAGTATGCTAGCGTTTGAAGCGTGGGCAACGTCATTAAAAAAGTCCTGCGCATCGTTGTGGATGCGCAGGACTGAGGACCCTTGAAAGAAGGTCCTTTGATTTGCTTTGTGAGTGAGTTAATCCTTGCGTCGACGGCTAGAAGCCATGCCAGCAAGACCAATCAAGGCCGCCGCGCCTGGGGTTGGAACTGGCAGTCCGGTAGAGAATGTCCAAGCTTCTTGTCCTGCAGTCACGCCATCAAAGGAGGAATCAAATGTCCATACTTTGCCGCTGGTGGTGTACTTAGTTTGCGCGTCGCTTTTCAAGTTGGCGCTGGCAATGGTGTACAAAGTTGTTCCAC
>CAIWNO010000470.1 GCA_903914045.1 uncultured bacterium
ATTGCCGCGGAACAAACACATTTTGTTGGTGAAGTGGTGGCGGTACTGGGCGCGCAAACCAAAGAATCATTGGCGCAAGGCTTGGCCGCCGTGGTGGCGCAGTGGGAAAAACTTCCTGACATTCGCAGCATTGATGAGGCCGTGGCGCAAGAAAGTTTCATTGGTCACCTGCGAACTATTTCCAGGGGCGACGCGCAGACCGTGCTTGCATCTTCGCCGCGCAAGATTGAAGGCGTGTTAAAGATTGAAGGCGCGGATCACTTCTATTTGGAAAGCCAGGCGGCCGTGGTGTATCCACGTGAGGACGGCCAACTGGAAGTGCATTCGTCCACGCAGCACCCAACGGAAACGCAACACGTGGTTGCATAGGCGTGCGGCATTGCGTTTAGCGATGTGGTGTGCGTTGCCAAAAGATTGGGCGGCGGTTTTGGCGGCAAGGAAACGCAAGCTTCACCATTTGCGGCGTACGCGGCGCTAGTTGCAAAACGCACTGGCCGCGCCGCGCGCATTGTGTTGACCAAGGATGAGGACATGATCATGACGGGCAAGCGCAACCCGTTTCAAATTCACTATGAATGCGGCTTTGATGACAGCGGAAAAATTCTCGCGCTTGACGCCATGTTGTATTCCGACGGCGGCGCTTACGCCGATTTATCCACGGCCATCATGGAGCGCGCATTGCTGCACTGCGATAACGCGTACTTTATTCCCGCCGCCAGATTGCGTGGCCAAGTGTGCCGCACCAACTTTCATCCGCACACTGCGTTTCGTGGATTCGGCGGACCCAAAGGCGTGGCGCTCATTGAAATGATCATTGAAGACATTGCGCGCGTGCTTGGCCGCGACGCGTTGGATGTGCGCAAGTTGAATTGTTACGGTCCCGGCCGCGACACAACTCCGTACGGGCAACTTGTGGAAAATAATTGTCTACCCGAACTGTTTGAAACGCTGGAGAAGAAGTGCGACTACCGCGCGCGCCGCCAAGAAATTGATAAATGGAACAAGGATGGCGAGCGCAATCCGCACGCGCATCCACGTGGACTTTCATTGACCGCGGTGAAGTTTGGTATTTCATTTTCCACGCGCTTCATGAATCAAGGCAACGCGCTTGTGAATGTGCACACCGATGGAACGCTGCAAGTTTCCACCGGCGCCGTTGAAATGGGTCAAGGCGTGAACTCGCGCATTGCGGCGCTTGTGGCGGAGCAGTTTGGTTTGCCAATTGCCGCAGTTCGCATCATGCCCACTTCAACCGAGAAGAATGCGAACACGTCACCCACCGCGGCCAGCGCGGGCACGGACCTGAATGGATCCGCGGCCGTGATGGCGTGCGAGAAAATAAAGCAGCGACTTGCAGCGCTGGCGTTTGAGCTGCGAAATATTTCGCATGAACATTGGCCCACCAAGACTGCGGGGCTGGGAACATGGCCAGAGGTTGCGATTGTCAATGGCGCGCACACTTTCACCGTACTTCCAAGTGGACTATTTGACGGCGCAAATGCAGGCGGCGCTGGCTCAAACATTAAAAATAAAACACTTGTTGAGTTTCGTAACTCGATGGTTGTTGTGAGTGAGCCCACGCAACCCGAATTTAAAATTGACTTCGCACAATTGGTGCGCGAGGCCTATTTCAATCGCACTTCTGTCAGTGAGTACGGACATTACGCAACCGCGCATCTCACATTTGACAAGATCAAAGGGCAGGGCCGTCCGTTTCTGTACTTCACGCAAGGCGTTGCGGCCAGCGAAGTTGAACTTGATCCGTACACCGGCGAAATCAAAGTGCTGCGCGTTGACATGTTGATGGATGTCGGCCGACCAGTGAATCACGCGCTGGACATGGGCCAAGTTCTTGGGGGATTTGTGCAGGGAATGGGCTGGGTCACCACGGAGCATTTGGTCTACAACGACAATGGTTTGCTTGTGTCGCATTCACCAAGCACGTATAAAATTCCAAGCGTTCAAGACACGCCGCGCATTTTCAACGCGGACTTTATTGTGAATCAAGGCAACACCGTCAATGTCCGTGGCACCAAAGCCACCGGTGAGCCACCGTTGCTGCTGGCTATTTCCGTGTGGACCGCGGTGCGCGACGCCATCGCGTCGGCGCGATTGATGAATTCCAAATCAAAGAACTCAGACGATCTCATGACTAGCGCAGCAAGTCACGATCACGCAACTGCGTCCAACAAAAATGTATCGTCGCAGTCCAGCGCGACGACAGATCTTGTTCAACTTGCCATTCCCGCCACGGCGGAGCGCGTGCTGCGCGGACTTTCTCCCGAAATGTTCGCTCAGTGGGAATCATCGCCAACCCCATGAGCCGCGTGATCGCCAACTATCTGGAGCAAGCCAACAAACTCGCCGATCGCGGTGTGGTATTTGCAACCATCACGTTGGTTCAACCAGAGGGACATGTGCCGCAGGACATTGGCGCCAAAGCGATCGTGACCGAAAGCGGGCTTGCGTGGGGCACCGTTGGTGGTGGTCGACTTGAAGCGCGCGCCATTGAGCACGCGCTTGCCATGATTGAGCGCGTGAAGTTGGGCGCGGACATCAACACGGTGGTCGACGCCGAAATGATTCGCTATGAATTGCAGCGCGACTTGAACATGGTGTGCGGAGGCGCGGCAACGTTGTTCTATGAAATTTCCGCGGCCTGCAATTGGAACATCGCCATCTTTGGCGCGGGACATGTTGCGCAAGCCACCGTGGGGTTGCTGTGCACTTTCGCGTGCAATGTGATTTGCATTGATCATCGCCAAGAGTGGCTGGACAAGATCGCGCCGCGAAGCAACTTGCGAAAAATTCTAGCTACCGAAATGCCCGAGGAAGTTTATAAGTTGCCCGCGGGAACTTTTTATGTGTGCATGTCGCAAGGCCACGCCACCGACTTGCCAATTGTGCGCCAGATTCTGAAGCGCAATCAAGCCGCATTCATTGGCGTGATTGGCAGCGAGCCTAAAGCTCGAACATTACGTGGCGTGTTGTTGAAGGAAGGTTTCACTGAGGACGCCGTGAATAAAATTCATTGCCCGGTGGGGTTGCCAATCGGAAGCAACGCGCCCACCGAAATTGCGGTCAGTATTGCCGCGCAACTTTTGCAAACACGCGACGCGTTGGCACACACTGTTTCCAACGCATGACTCACGTCATGGGTCAATACATTCCAGCCAAATGTGCCGCGAGTGATTTAGCGCTGATATATATTTTTTATCCCGCACAGAAGCGATCGGTTACATTTGTTCAATATGAAAAATGAATCCGCTTCCGTCGCATCTCCCAAGAAATCCTGGTTTACAAAAAAATTAATCATTGTGTGCGCCGCGTCAGTGGTGTTGATTGGTGTGCTGGCTATTTTGTTTCTAGACGCCGCGGCGGCGCGTGTTGTTGCCATAGCCGGCACCCGTGTGCTAGGCGTGCAAACAACTCTTTCATCCGCGCACATTGCTATTTTTGGTGGCACAAGTTCCTTAAATGAACTTGCCGTGGCGCAACCGGAGGGTTTTGGAACGGATTCCATGTTCAAGGTGCGCTACGCCGGCGTGACCGCGAATTTGCCTGAGTTGCTTTCAAGCGATGTTGTGATTGAAGAAATCAATGTCGATGGCGTGTTGGTGACTTTGGTTGAGAAGGGTAGCAAAGTGAATTTGCAAGTGGTTGCCGACTCGCTCAATCAATCTCCCGATGCGTCGCCAGCACCAACTGCTACTCCTGCACCCACAAAAGATTCATCTGGAACGGTCACCATTAAGCAACTGAAAGTCACCGGCATCAAGGTGCTTGTTGAAGGTGATGCACATGTCACGGCTGGAAAAATTTTAGAGGTGAATATTCCCGACATTATTGTGGCCGATCTTGGAAGCAAGACGCCTGTAAGCCAAGTGGCAGCGCATGTGACCGCGCAACTTATGAATAGAATTTTGCTTGCCATTGTGAAGGCTCAGATTGCTGGCTTGCCCAGCGCCATGGCGAGCGGCCTGCAGAGCGCGGCTGGTAAAGTTGGAAGTATTTTTAATGGCACCGCCGAATTTCCAATGGTGAAGGGAGCTGGAACCGCGATTAAGGACGGGGTTCAAGATCTTGGCAAAGGCATTAAAAATATATTTGGTGGCTCAAGCGACAGCGCCGGGAGTGCTGGCGCGGCAACACAGCCACCTCAATAATTTTTGAAGCGTTTTGGGCACAGTGAAGTACCACGTCTGGAAACCAACGCGTCTATAACTGCGCGGTATGCGGAGTAATTTATAACTTCGATATTTGCTTTGTAATTTGAGTTTTTTGCGTCACGAATGGCGAACAATCTACATATATAAATGAATATCGTTTCAAATACATGCTTGACCGTTGAGCCAGTCAAGTTTTTTACAAAAAATTCAAATACAAGGGAAATACACATGAAACTGGCAGACACAAACAATTTGGAGAAGCGTTGCGAAGATCATTTAGCCAAAGTGTTGAGCATGATTGATCCAAGTGGGGACTTTGCACAGTGGCAAAAACAAACGCTTGAGGATTTTCGAACGCTTCGTTCCAATAAGTTTTCAAGCCACATGACCGATCGTCGCGCCCCGCAGAAGCAACTCATCAAAGAGGTTCAGGCTGATTGTTGTTGCTCATCACAGAAGCCATAAGAAGTTGGTTTATTGCGCACTGCTTCTTTAAAGGAGCTGCGCGAGGCAAATTACAAGTCACGCCCTTTAACTTGTGAAATAGTGCTGTCTTGAAATAATATTTTAAATTAAATCACTTTTGAAAGAATGTATGTCTCTGTTTGCATTTTCAGGCGTAATGTCAGATTGAAAAGGATTAAAATCATGATCAACGACTCACACGACATCCACGAAAGCCTGGAACAAAAATCTGAAAAACATTTGCTGGATTTCTTCACATCATTTGATCCGCATGGGGAGTTTGTGGAGTGGCGAAATAAAATTATGGTGGAGTTTAGAATTTTAAGAGTGAAAAAATTTGGAAATCTTTTACAAACTCAAACCGCGATAGTGCAGAATGTGCAGCAGGATCCACATTCACTTGATTGGCGCGAGCTTGATCGCCGTTGAGTGCAAAGTTCTCAGTAGAAGTGCGCGGCATGTTGTTCAGTGGGTAGAAGAGCAACCCGCTTGGCAACGACTGATCGCGCGCTACTTCAACTTGCTCGCCAACGGATCGTTTGGCATTTTATAAATGTGATCAGCATTCACACTAAACGCGCCGCCGTCGGTGGGTTGCAACGTGCCTTCGACCGCGATCCACATGAGTGGTTTCAGTGATCCATCTGCGGCCAGTGAAATTGCCAGCGGCTTTCCTGATTTGTCCGTGATGTTGACGGACGCCATGGACTTGGCCAATTCAGTGGAGTCTTCGCAGCAATAATCCGCTGGAGTTGGGCAATGAGCGTCGCCCATTTCAAGGCAGGTCTTCACGGATGCGTCCACCATGGTGAACACGGCGCGGTTGCTGACAAACGGTTTCTCAGATCCACCAATGCGGCCAATCATGGCGACATGGTCGCCGGCCTTGGCGCTTTGTCGAACTTTCAACACGCCAAGCGCGCCCGCCGGTTCTTGCGTGATGAATAAATCTTTCGGTAGCGCGGCGTTCGTGGCGTTCTTGGTTGGCGTAGGCGCGCTTTGATCGCATGCTATGGGCGCGATGATTGCAAGAGCGGTGGTGATGGTCAAAATACTGTGTGTGAGAAGTGATTTCATGATGCAGTCTCCTAAAAAAAGTTTATACAAGATCAGATTTCAACGCCGACGGAATGTCGGCGCGAAGGCAACGAAGAGTCGGGGGCACACTTCCAATTAATCCAAGCAGCAAGCCGGCGGCAAGACCGCTGGCCACGCACGCGGCATCCACTTGTAGAGAACAAATTCCCATTGAGAATCGAACGCCAAGGCCATCAAGCAGCAACGCGGCAACAATCAGTGCGGGAATGGCGCCGGTGGCCACGGTGATCATGGATTCTTGGAGCAAGTTCGCAACCACGGCGGCGCGTGAATATCCAAGAACTTGCAACATGGCAATTTCGCGAGAGCGCGAGGCGAATGCGGCGTCAAGCGCATTGAGTCCGCCAAGCATTGCGCCCAGCGCCACAATGAGCGCGCTGACGGCGATGAGAATTTGTACGGGCCGAAAAAACTTCGCAAGGCCAGCGTAATACGCGGGTTCATCAATGGCCGCCAGTTCAAGATCCGGTCGCTGCGCTGCGAACATTTCAACATCGCCAATGTCGGCGCTGTCCAGCGAAATGACCGCGACCGAAATTGTTTGACGCTTGGTCAGCACCAGCAAGTCGCTGAGGGGCGTCCACGCCTCGCCATCAATGGCAACGCCTGGCGCGTCAATAATTCCAGTGACTGTGAATGGAATGTCATCGATCAGAATTTCTGGAGCAGTGGTTGGATTTGAATTATGTTTTGCGGAATGATTAGAGGTTCCAGGATTTGCGGCTAACGAATTCGCATTCAACAGTTCGCCTGTAAAATTGTTGTTGAAAATATCTAGCCGCGCTGCAAGCGATCTTCCAACCAGCGCCTCCGCGTGACCAATTTCTGGAAGGCGCCCAACAGAAAGCCGCGCTTGCGGATGAACCATGAACGCACTTGGTTCAACGCCGCGCACCATGACCAAGTCGCGCGCGTTGCCAACGGGCGCGGGTTGATCCGCGCGGCGCAAGGGAAGTGGAACATGAAGCTCAGGTGAAATAAACGCGGCGCCGCCCAGCGATTTCATTCCGCGAATGCTGGCCGATAGAACGCCGGGAGTGCTTGCGGAAATTTCACTGCGCTCCACGCTCTCTTCGCTGCCCGCGCCAAGCAACATGACGTTGCCCACTGTTCCACTGGCGCGAATGCCGCGATCAAGCGCGCGCACGCTGGCCACCGCGCTGACCACCAAGAACACAACAATCGCGCCACCACCCGCGGTCAATGCCAAGCGCAGTGGACTGCATCCAATGTTGCGCGCGGCGTAATGCAGTGGAAGAAATTTCATGATCGCAACTCCGCGACATATTTTTCAGAAGACGCGATGCGATCACCAGCGGCGCCATGGAATTTATAGTTCATGAACGAAACCCCGCGACAATAGTTTGACGCGCGGCGATGATGGCGGGAACAATTCCCGCAAGCACGCTTAGCGCAATCGCAATGACAACGCCAATGAAGGCAATGACAAGTGACGGC
>CAIWNO010000471.1 GCA_903914045.1 uncultured bacterium
AGATCCACTTGCGCGTTGGCGTGAAGGGCGGCGGTTGCAGCGGTTTCAGTTACCTGCTTGATCTGACCGAGATCCGCAAGGACAACGACGAGTTGTGGGAAGTTGCTTTCACGCGCCGCCCCGATGTTGCGGTGAAGGCGCAGAATGAAAGCGAATCTGGCTCCGTTGCCACCGCGACAGCGCCAGAACCCTTCGCCGTGAAAGTGATCTGCGATCCAAAGTCCTACTTGTATGTCAACGGCACAACGATTGATTTCAAGGACGAGGTCATGGGACGCGGATTTGTATTTAGCAATCCAAACGCCACCACCACGTGCGGATGCGGCTCCAGCTTCAGCGCGTAAGCAAGTCACTCACAATGTAAATTCAGCAGAAACGCCCGCTTCAATGGGGCGTTTCTTTTTTTGCGCTGGGCATTGAGCAATGTTCAATGTGTCGCGAAAGGAAATAACACGGTTCAGAAGGGGCGTGCAATTCAATTTGCTGTGACAACTCGGGCTTACTTCGCTGTGAGCTCTTTGAATGCATGAAGATTCTCGCGCAATTCAATGTGCTCTCACAACTCGAGCTCACAAATCAATGCGAGGGCTTGACGCGAATTTGTTCTGGCGAATTTCCCCAACCAGCGCGGGAAATTCATTTGCCGCAACGGCCTGGCCAATCAGCCAGCCTTGCGCGCCGTCGCAGGCTTGCTCCTTCAGCCACGCCCACTGGGTGACATTTTCCACGCCCACCGCAACCATGCGCATGTTCAGTTGCTTGCTAAGCGCCATCATGGTCTGCACCATCATTCGGTCTGGCGCCATGCCGGGCAGCGGCCGAATAAAGCTGCGATCAATTTTTAATTCAGTCACAGGCAACGCCTTCATGTTGGCCAACGTGGCCACGCCCACGCCAAAATCATCCACGCATACGGTCACGCCCAAGTTGCGCAGCGTGGTTAGCGGCGCGCTGAACGCCTGCGGGTTTGAAAGAATCGCGGCCTCGGAAATTTCCATGGCCAACTGCGCGCCAGAGACACCGCTTTCATTCAGCACGCCGCGCACGGTGTCCACAAAGCGCTCATTCGCCAACTGATTGGCCGTGATATTCACCGCCACGCGAATGTGCAAGCCAAGTTGCTCCCAGGCCGCGCATTGGCGGCACGATTCGCGCAGGCTCCACAATGTGATTTGGTCCATCACGCCGCATTCCTGCGCGACCACCACAAAGCGTCCGGGAGCAATGGTCACACCCGCGGGCGATGTCCAGCGAATCAACGCCTCGGCGCCATACACATCGCCGCGATTCATGTTTATTTGCGGCTGAAACAACAATTGAAATTCCGAATGCTCCACGGCGTGTTGCAACGCGCTTGCCAATTGCAAATCATTGAGCACTTGTGAACTCATGCTTGCCGACCAATGCGCCGCCGCCGAGTGGGCGCCAGAGCGCGCCTGGTCCGCCGCCATTTCCGCGCGGCCAATCAGCGTGCGCGCGTCCACATGTTCACCGGACATCACCACGCACAAACCCGCATGCGTGCGCAAGCGAATTTCCCGTTGCGCCAGAAACAGCGGCATGCGCGCCGCCTGCGCCACGGTGTCCGCAAGCTTTTCCAATTCAACACAATTACGGGGCAGGGCGATTAAAAAATTCTCCTCGTCCATGTAGGTCATCCATGAGCCCGTTGGCAGCAACGGCGTCAGGCGCGCGTGAAGCGATCGCTCCACTTCCACTTGCAGCGCGTCGCTGGCCACGCCCAATGAATTCAGC
>CAIWNO010000472.1 GCA_903914045.1 uncultured bacterium
CGAGTGCTATCAAACAGTCAGCGGACAAAATTCCAACAACTCAATCCGTCTGTCGGACGAGTTCATGAACGCCGTCGACACCGACGCGCAATGGAATTTAATTCAGCGCACCGATGGAAAAATCTCAAAGACGCTTCCAGCGCGCGACCTGTGGCAACAAATTAATTTCGCGGCTTGGCAATGCGCTGATCCCGGATTGCAATACGACAGCACCATCAACGCGTGGCACACATGCCCCGCCGGTGGCCGCATTAACGCCAGCAATCCATGCAGCGAATACATGTTCCTTGACAACACCGCGTGCAACTTGGCCAGCATTAACTTGCTGAAATTTTACAACGCGCAAACCCGCTCCTTTGATCTTGAGGGCTATGAGCACGCGATTGGTTTGTGGACCTCAGTGCTTGAAATTAGCGTCTTGATGGCCGCGTTCCCATCCAAGGAAATCGCCGAGCTGAGTTGGAAATACCGCACGCTGGGTTTGGGATACGCCAACTTGGGCGCCATGCTTATGCAAGCCGGCATTCCATACGACAGCGATGAAGGTCGCGCGGTGTGCGCGGCGTTGTCCGCCATTCTCACCGGTCGCAGTTACGCCGCCAGCGCGCTGCTTGCGGCGGAGCACGGCGCGTTTGACGGCTACGGAGAAAATCGCGAGAGCATGTTGCGCGTGATTCGCAACCACCGACGCGCCGCGTACGGCGTTGACCGTTCAGCAAATGAGTGGGAAACGCTTGAAATTAGGCCTGTTTCCATTAATCACAGCTTGTTCAAAGCCGGCAAGGTTTCGCTGTCAAACGCCAGCGACATGTTGGCGCGATCATTGGCATGTTGGGACGATGCGTTGTTGTTTGGAACCAAATTTGGTTTCCGCAACGCGCAAGTCACCGTGATTGCGCCAACGGGCACCATTGGTTTGCTTATGGATTGCGACACCACCGGTGTTGAACCAGATTTTGCGCTGACCAAATTCAAGAAGCTCGCAGGCGGCGGCTACTTCAAGATTGCCAATCAAAGTTTGCGCCCCGCCATCAAGGCGTTGGGTTACAGCGATGAAATCAGCGACCGCATTATGACGCACGTCATTGGCACGCTCAGCATTGACACCGCGCTGCCAAGCGTGAATGGTGAAATTACAAACGACACAACCACACTGCGCGAGTATCTCAGCGCCAAGGGTTACACCGGCGACGACTTGGTCGCGCTGGAAAATCAATTGCCAATGATGTTTGAATTGGGTTTCGCGTTCTCAGCTTGGAGCATGCCGCAACAAGTTCTGGAGAATATCGGCGTTGACGCCGCGGCCGCAAAGAACGATCCAAAGTTTAATGGCTTGCGCAAACTTGGTTTGAAGAAGAAGCAAATTGAAACGCTCAACCGATTGATTTGTGGAACACAAACCGTGGAAGGCACACCGCTTCTTAAGCCAGAGCACTTGCCTGTGTTTGATTGCGCCAACAAATGCGGTGCAACTGGCACGCGCTTCATTCGTCCCGACGGCCACATTCACATGATGGCCGCCGCGCAACCTTTCATCTCTGGCGCCATTTCAAAAACCATCAATTTGCCCACGGAAGCCACCATTTCCGATGTCGGCGCGTCCTATCGTTTGAGTTGGGAACTTGGACTGAAAGCCAACGCCCTGTACCGCGACGGCAGCAAGTTGAGTCAACCGCTGAACACCAAG
>CAIWNO010000473.1 GCA_903914045.1 uncultured bacterium
CCGCGAAAGACAAGCCCGCTGACAATCCCACTGAAACCACGGATACAAAAGCCGTGGCGGAAAAAATGTTGGCCAATGTGCAAACCTTTGTCACCCAACAAGGCGACAAAATGGAGTATCGCGTTGCGTTTGATTCGGACGGTTCGATGAGCCGAGATTGGATGTTGGCAGCAAAACAGCGAACTATTCCAACCGCATTTATCATTGCAAAGGGCGGCAAAATTGCTTGGATTGGCCCAGCCAATCAAATTGAAAGACCGCTTGCGATTGCGCTAGGAAATAAAATTCCTGGAGCCGAAAAGAAAAAATCCGCGAAAGTGCCTGGTGGTCTCAAGGGTGGTGGCGCCGCGGATCAATCTGCCGCTCCAGTTAAAAAGGCTGTGGAATAAATACACAATCCCGCACACACCTGCCGCGAAATTGTATGAAACCAATCGGCTACTGCGCCAATGTGCATCCAGGTCGCAATCTTGCGCAACTGCGCGAATCACTTGCGGGACCAATGGCGCGCATTGCCAACAGTCTTGCTCAACCTACGCTTCCAGTTTCGCTGTGGCTTTCCGCGGAGTCCATCCGTGAACTTTCCACGGAGCCTTCCCTTGCAACGCGTTTACGTGATGAAGCGAACGATTTTGGAATTTCATTCGTCGCTATCAACGCGTTCCCCTACGGCAACTTTCATGCGCAGCGTGTGAAGCACGCCGTGTATGAACCCAACTGGACCGATGGCCGCCGCGCGCACTACACATTGGCCGTCGCGGAACTTTTGCCTTTGCTTGTCGCGGACGGCACCGACCACATCAGCATCAGCACGTTGCCTTTGGGCTGGCGCGCTACTTTTTCCGCAAGTGGAAGCGGCGCTTCGGTTGGCATTGCGTCGACCGCGCTGGAGCAAATCGCTTCGCGCCTGCATGCAATTGAACAAAATACAGGTCTGCGCATCACGCTGGATATTGAACCCGAACCTGGCTGCGCCATTGAAACCAGCGAGGAACTTGTTGGTTTTTTCATGCATTGTCTTCCCGCTACAACGCGCGCGTCCGTGGATTTGCGACGTCACATTGGCGCCTGCGTTGATGTGTGCCACGGCGCGGTCATGGGCGAGCCGCCTCAGGAATTTTTTCAACGCTGCGCGCAATCCGGTGTTGCCATCAATCGTGTTCAACTTTCAAGCGCGATCAAAGGCACCAACTCGGAGCAGGACCTTTTGGCGTTGGCGCAATTTAATGAGCCGCGCTATTTGCATCAAGTGGTTTCAGGCTTTGGCGCGTCACGGCGTATGTGGGACGACATTCCACAATATCTTGCCGACAACAATATTGAGCCGCTGAACAATGACTCGGCGAACACGAAACGCTTCGCTGGCGACTTCGTGCCAACGCTTGCCAACAAGTCCATGCATCATTTCACCAATGCGCCAACGCAAGAATGGCGTTGCCATTGGCACGTGCCCATTCATCACGCCATGATCAATGGCCTTGAAACAACTTCCAGCGCCATCACTGGCACATTAGATGCCGCGTTGCAACTACCCAACGCTCCGTTGATCGAGGTTGAAACCTACGCGTGGTCGCAACTTCCACACCTGGAACACATCTGTGGCGAACATGAAGTTGAGCAGGGAATTGTGCAGGAAATCCGCTACGCTCAGACCTGCGCGGCAGCCTCACAAGCCGCCAGTGAACTTGCATGAGCGAAAAATCAACGACATCTATTTCCGCTGCAATCCCCATCGAGGGGCGAAATAGTTTTGGCGCGTTCATGAAACTTTTTCGAATTTCAAACGCGCCCACCATCATCAGCAATGTCTTGGTTGGCGCCGCCGTCGCCGCCAGCATCGAACCAAATTCATTTCCAAACATCACGCAC
>CAIWNO010000474.1 GCA_903914045.1 uncultured bacterium
ACATGCGCTGGCAATTGATATTTTCGCGGCTCGATCTGCGCCATGGTTTTCCACGGATCGCTTTGCGTGCGAATGCAATCCAACGTGAATGGAAGCAGTAACTCGGAGGCAAACTCCACTGGCTTGTCGCTGCTCATCAGTTGCAACATGATGTTCATTGCAACTGGGTACCACTTGCGCGTGCGATCATTCCATTTCACCTGCGTGATTTTGTCGGCGGTGGAAAAATCCTTTTGAATGAAGCGCATTTCTTCATGGGCAATGCGCACGAATTCCTCCACATCAAATCGACCGTGATGCAACTCGTGCCACACCTCCCAGCGCGAACGCTCGGCGGTTGCCAGATCATCCATCACGCGCACGGGCACGCCATCAATCGTGGCTGGAAGCGCAACGCAACCATTGCCGCTGAGCCAGTCGGTGAGATATTGCAGTGACTGAAAAATGTTGTAGCGAATTTCGCGCGGATCATTGTTGGCGATGAAGTTGGATTGCTTTTCGTCGGCCACCAACAGTGCGCGCGGATAAAGCGCGTCGCGTGGATCAAGCCCCGCAACATCGGCGCCATGAATGAAGGCCAACATGTCCACGTGATATTTGGGAAGCAGAAGCGCCTTGACCAAGTTGTCCAGCGCGGCGTGATCCGCATTTTGAAATCGTTTCCATGCTTCCACAAGCGCTAAACCAAGCCGCACAAAATCCGGATGCGCCACCCAAAACCCATTCAAATCGCGCTTGAGTTGCGTGATGACATCCTTGATAAACCCCTTGATAGCAACTTGAAACGAATCGCTTTGCATGTCGCTATCGGAAGGCAACACGCCGTACATGCCGCCTATTTTTATACCGCCGCGCGAACCCACAACCGCCGCAAGCAAATCATGCGAGGCCTTGATGTGCTTGATGACGATGTTGGGATCAGCCTTCACCGGAATGCGGTAATTGGCGTCCTCCTTCATCAAGCGCGCGGTCGACGCAAGATAGTCGTGCCAACCCAGCGAGGCGCCGGCGAAATACGGATACAGCGCGTCCATAATTTCATTCACTCTAAAAACTGCGCGCGGATTTTCTAGAACAATCATCAAGCGAATGGTTCCTGTTTGATATTGCGGATGCGCGCGCTGAATCAATCGCTCGGCGTGCTCAATCATGACGTGGATGTACGCCGCCTCTTCCTCGTTCTCTAACTTTGGAACATAGAAGACAAGCGCCTTTGGATTGTTCCAGTTGGCAAAGAGATGCAACGCAAAGTCATACAAGTGAAGCGGCAGCGGATTCTTTTTGTAGAACAAGAACGCGCACGGAATGGCGAGCCCTGGAAATCGCTTGATTGGCTGGGATAAATGGCTGGTTTCTAGCGCATAGCTCTTTCCCGTGCGCTGATCCGTGAACGAAATATTTTTCTTGAAGCAGTTGGTCAGGTTCTCGCCAGCAAGAATAAGATCCGCGCGCAAAGGTGTTTTTGAATCCTCATCGTCGGCGCCCCACATGGGCGTGCCAGTGAAATCACGCAGAAGCTCGGCCACAATCACTGGCTCGCCGGGCAACTTGCGGTGAAACGCATTCATGGCGTTGATGGAAAGCTTGGCGTCATCCGGAGGGCCGAACAAAGTCACATGGTGACCGCGCAAAAATTCCGGAATAGGCGCGACTGGATTGCCGCTGCCAGCCTTGCAATACATTTCATTCTTGGGACCCACCACAATCCGGCCGTCGGCGTCCTCTTGACCAATGATGGTTTGATAATCTCGGTCGCCATAGTCAACGCGCAACTTGCGATTCAGTTCAAAGCAGGCGCGCGTGCGCTGATCAATGAACTCCCGGTCTGCCACACGCTGGCGCAACACAGCGCGTAAATCACTTTTCACAAGATCAAATAGTTCGCACAAAAACCTGAGCGAATCCGCTGTTTCTAAACCCCCGCTTTCACCCACTTGAAACAAATCCAAGACGCCTTCCACCGCGTGCATTTCAGGATGGATATGCGCCATGAACTCATCGGATATGAAGTCGCGGTAGTCAGTGTTCTTCGATTCTGGGTTGTCACTTTCACCGCGCATATAGAGAAGATACACATGGCGGCATGATTTCACTTTCACGCCAGTGACATGGCGATGTTGGATCATGTCGCAAAGTTGCATGACCTTGCGCAGATAAAGATTGACCTTGATACGAAACTGATTTAGCCTGACTGCATGGCCACGCCCGCACAACCGCAACACGGACTTTCAACTCATGTCTTGAACACCTCCAGCGGAATGCCAGCGGCGGGAATGATGGTGCGCTGCCAGATTTTAAAGGGCGAGACTTGGTCAGATTTACATAGCGTTTCAACCGACGTAGATGGACGCGCGAAAAACTTTTTGGGTTCAGGTTCGCTTTATCCTGGTCACTTCAGATTCATATTTGAAACAGGCGCTTGGTTTGCGCAACAACACATTGAAACTTTTTTTCCTTCCGTCACAATTCAATTTCATGTCAGAGACGCCGCGCGCCACCACCATGTGCCGCTGCTGTTGAGCCCATTTGGCTATTCAACCTACAGAGGAAGTTGATCACTGTTGACGATCGCAATACGCTCTCATAATCTCGCCTTGAATTGATTGCCTTGCTTCGGCATGCTCTTTGCATGCTGGCAAGAGCAATCCGATTGAAGCCATGCGAACCATTGCCAACCCAATTTCGGTCCACAAGTTTGGCGGAGCGGCCCTTGCAAACGCCGACGCTATTCGCGCAGTTGTGAACATTCTTTCAGGAACAAGCGGTGAACGCGTTGTTATTACTTCGGCGCTTGCTGGAGTGACCGACATACTGCTGAACATTGCGCGCGCTGCCGCAAAAGGTGATCTTGCCGCCGCAAATGCGCAAACGGATGCGCTCTATGAACGGCACATAGCCGTGGCAAAGTCCATTGATGGCGCAGCTGCCGCCACGGTTGCTTATATAGACGAGTCATTTAAAGAGTTGCACAAGCTTGCCGAGAACGTTGCACACGCGCGCGAACTCACTGCGCAAATGAGCGACCTAATTATTTCTCGCGGCGAACGCTTGGCGGCGCGCATTGTTGCCGACGCGTTGCGCGTGGCAAAAATTTCCGCGTGTGTAGTTGACGCCACGGAATTTCTTCACTCCGACGGACGATTTGGAGATGCCGCACCTGATATGGCGCGCACGGAAATTGCGGTGCAAAATATTTTTCCAGACAAGTTGCGCTCCGGAGACATTGTTGTTGTGCCTGGATTTATCGCGGCGGGTTCAAGTGGTTCTGCGGGTCCAGTTGTCACGCTTGGCCGCGGCGGGTCCGACCTAACCGCCACCGTGACGGCGCGCGCGCTTGGCGCAAAAGAAGTGACGCTGTGGAAAGATGTGCCAGGATTTCTCACGGCTGATCCACGAATTATTCCAGAGGCGCGCGTGGTGCCGTTGCTTGATCCGCGCGAAGCCTCTGAACTTGCGTATTACGGAGCAAAAGTGCTCCATCCAAGGGCGCTTATTCCGCTTGACGCGCGCACCACGTTGCGTATCCGCCCGTTCAATCAGCCCGACGCGGCGGGCACGGAAATTGTGCAAGGTCGATCCATGGCTGGCTCGCCAGTGCGCGCGCTTTCCGCAATGACGGCGCAAGCGCTTGTCACTGTGGCGGGAAATGGAATGCTTGGAGTGCCTGGAATTGCGGCGCGCACATTTGGCGCGCTTGCCAACGCTGGAATTTCCGTGTCACTTATTTCTCAGGCAAGTTCCGAGCACTCAATTTGTTTCACGGTGCCAGAAGTTGCGGCGACACTTGCGGAAAAAGAATTGCGCGCAGCCTTTGCTTCAGAGCTTGAGCGAAATGAAATTGACTCAGTTGAAGTATTGCTTGGCGTTGCCACGGTGGCGGTTGTTGGTTCCGGCATGGCAAGAACGCCTGGCGTGGCCGCACGCGTGCTTGGTTGCATTGCCGACGCGCAAGTGAATGTCATCGCCATCGCGCAAGGATCTTCGGAGCGCAATATTTCTTTCATAGTGAACAAGGAGAGCGTTCCCAAAACGGTGCGCGCCATTCACACCACATTCAGCCTGGATAAAGTTGGTGGTGGTCGCACCGCACGCCGCCGAGGCGCCGATGTAATCCTGCTTGGGTGCGGCCGCATTGGCCAAGAACTTCTCAAGCACATCGCCGAGTTACCAACCAATGATCGTGCCGCGCTGCGCATTATTGGAGTGCTTGATCGCAGCGGTTTTATGCTGGAAAAACGCGGTTTCAGTTTGCGAGCATTGTCGGACATCAGCGCACATAAGCAACGTGGAGGCTCGCTGAAGACATTGCCCCACGCGCACTCGGGCGCGCCAACGGCAGCTATTGAACACATTGCATCGCACGCGCTTACGCGTCCAGTGCTGATTGATC
>CAIWNO010000475.1 GCA_903914045.1 uncultured bacterium
AGGCGCGTTACAAAGTGACCAACGTTGAGGGCAAGCGCGAAATGTCGCGGCCCTATCCGCCATTTAAAACCAGCACGCTTCAGCGCGCGGGCGGCTCGCTTGGTCTGACCGCCGATCGCACCATGCGCTTGGCGCAACAGTTGTACGAGGCCGGTTGGATTACCTACATGCGCACCGACAGTCTCAATCTTGCGCCTGAATCAATCGAGGCGGCGCGTGGATATCTGCGCAAGAATTTCGGCGCGCAATATGTTCCGGCCAGTCCGCGCTACTACGAAAATAAAACCGAGGGCGCGCAAGAGGCGCACGAAGCCATTCGTCCAACCGATCCTTCACGCGATCCATCGGCGGCCATGCGCGATTTGCCAGAAGACCAGGCCAAGGTGTACGGTTTGATTTGGCGCTGCTTCATGGCGTGCCAAACCGCCGACGCGGAATTTGAGCGCACCACAATTCTCTTTCAGCGCTCCGACCAAGACACGGGCGCGGTGTTGCGCGCCAGCGGTCGCGTGTTGGTGTTCGACGGTTTCTTGCGCGTCAATCCGCGCAGCAGCGACGACGCGCAACTTCCAAAGTTGAAAGATGGCGACACGCTCGCTCCATTTTCCATCGACGCCAAGCAATCATTTAGTTCGCCGCCTTCGCGCTATACGGAAAGCAGCCTGATTAAATTCATGGAAGAGGAAGGCATTGGCCGGCCCAGTACCTACGCCAGCATTGTGCGCACCATTGTGGACCGCAATTATGTGGAACGCCGCGGAACCAGCCTGGAAAGCACCTCTTTGGGCGAGAAAGTGACTGACTTTCTAGTGAAGTGGTTCAACGACATCATTGAAATTGGCTACACGCGCGAAATGGAAAAAGAGTTGGACGATGTGGCCCAGCGCAAAATGGAATGGCACGAAATGCTGCGCGACTTTTGGAAAAAAT
Source organism: uncultured bacterium (assembly GCA_903914045.1). Taxonomy (GTDB): domain Bacteria; phylum Planctomycetota; class Phycisphaerae; order Phycisphaerales; family SM1A02; genus SYAC01. The sequence continues at coordinate 931 of CAIWNO010000475.1, forward strand.
TGGCGGCGGATTTAGAACAGGCCATCAAGGCGGATCACGTGAAAGCCAAAATGGATCCCGCCCCGTACGTGTGCCCCAAGTGCGGCAGTCAAACTGGATATCGCTTTGGCAAGAACGGGCAATTTCTTTCCTGCGTTTCATATCCCGATTGCGTCTACGCCGCGCCGGTTGATCGCGAGGGTCGTCCGTTGCTTCCAGAGCGCGTGAATATTTGCAGCCCCGAAAATAATCAACCCATGGTCATGCGCACTGGCCGCTTTGGTCGCTTCATCACCAGCGACTTGCCGCCCAAGCCGCCCAAGGTCAAGAAGAAAAAGAAAACCAAGAAGCAGCTCGCGCAAGAAGTGGCCAGCGGCGTGGTGGCCGTGGCGGAGCCCGTGGAGAAAAAACAATTCATTATCAATGTGGACTTGAAGGGCAAGATCAAATTGCCTTCGGTGCCCCCGCTGCTTACGGATTTAAATTGTCCAAAGTGCCTTACGCGCAAACTGAATTTACGTCTGGGCAAGCGCGGTCCATGGCTGGGTTGCAGCGGATTTCCAAAGTGCCGCGGCCGCGAGGCCATGGGCAAACTGGATGAAACTACGCAGAAAACATTGGAAGTTGCTCTGGCAAATCACGAATCTGTCAACCCGCGTCCCGCCATCTTCACCATGGACGATGTGCCCGTAAAAGATGGCGACAATGTGGTGGAATTTATTTTGCCAGGCGGCGTGCAATTGCTGGCCATCCATCCAGATTCGCAAGTGCCCACGCCAATCGCCAAAGCTGGTTGATGCCGTACAACATCGCATGACACGCGCTTCACAACGCGCTTTGAAATTTAAAAAAATCCGCCCCTGTCAATTGTCCGCCTACGCGTTCTTGTCGTGCGCGGATTGTGTGCTGGGCATGAATATCACAATGGCGATCAATGAACCAATCGCCATCCACATGGGCACCGTGAACAACTGCTTGTAATTCATCACGCCACTTTCGCTCGCCATGCCCGCCACCTTTGTTGCGAACATGCTGCCCACAATAATTCCAACGCCCACAAAAATTAGGTTGAATAAATTTTGTGCCGTGGCGCGCACATCCTTGGTGGTGAATTTGTCCACCATCATGAAGGCCACAAAGATGAAGCAGCCGAAGCACAAACCATGCAGCGCCACGCCAAACATCACGGGCAATAATGTTGGCATGTTGGCGAATATGGCCATGCGCAACGCGTAGGCGCACAGACCAATCATGAGCAATGACTTATAGCTGAATTTTTTGGTCAGCAACGGAATGGCGCCTAACACCACGATTTCCGTCATTTGCCCAATGGTCATCATGCCGCCG
>CAIWNO010000476.1 GCA_903914045.1 uncultured bacterium
CATCATGAGGTGACGACTGATGTCCAGCACCGCCGGTCCTGAAAGACCAAAGTGCGTGAACAACATGGAGTCGGTGAATGAAACAATGTGCTTGCCAGTGCCCGAGACAACGCGGACTTCGGCGTTCAGCGTAAGACCACTAAGCGTGCGAACCCAATGGTGCGCGTCGCAAACCAATGGAACAAGCGAGGGAATGACATGTTGTGTCACCGTGTGCCCCAAGCATTTTGCAAGTTCTAAACCAAGGCCATCAGAGCCTGACTTGGGCAAACTTTTCCCGCCGCTGCACAGCGCAACCGTGCGCGCGCGCAAGGCGCCCCAAGAGCCAGCGACTTCAAATCCGCCATGTGGTAGCGGAGTAATCGTTTGCACGCGCATGGGACTGCGAATATCCACGCCCACATCATGCGCGGCTTGCAGCAGCGCGTTTAGAACAGTGTGCGCATCGTCGGTGGTTGGAAATAATTTTCCGGTTTCCTCTTGCTTCAACTCAACGCCCAGTTGATTGAAGAACTTCACGCAATCAGAAACCGTGAAGCGCGACAGCACGCGGCGAATAGCGGCGGGGGTGCTGCCGGCGTAGTCCTGCTCGCGCACCGCGTGATGCGTCACATTGCAGCGACCGCCGCCGGCCACCAGAATTTTAATTCCAATGCGCGGCGCGCCATCAAGGGCCACCACCCGCAACGCGCGGGTTGTGTCGTGGCGAAGTTCTGGTGGGTCAACTCCGCGCGTGTGATCAATATTGGCTGAGGCGCTTGAATAGGAAGACGCGTTGGCGCAACCAGTTCGAGCGGCGTAAATAGCGGTCATTAATCCAGCGGCGCCCGCGCCAATAACTGCAATATCCGCTTCAAATACAGGCGTTTTCGCTGATACGTCGCTCATCAATTGGCTTCGCCACCAGCACGCTTTGCGTCTTTGGAAATGGTCAGTGGCGTGAGCTTGGGTTTCTTCACGCTAGGGCTTGCGGTGCAACTGGGACATGATGGCGACGCGCCCTTCTTATTTGGAAGCAGTGGTCGAAGCACCGCGTACAAACCGGCAAGTGCCACCAACGAGACAATCCAAAATTGAAATTCATTCCACGGCATTTACAATCCTCCTGTCAAAAGTATTTCTCGAACAATCCACGCCATGCCCCATGCCAATCCGCTCATCCACACAAATTGCAGAAGTGGCCATTTCCATGATTGAGTTTCGCGGCGCACCAACGCAAGCGTAGGAAGACATTGCATGGCCAGCGTGAAGAACACCAACAGCGACGCGGCGGTTGGAATGGTGAACAACAAGGTTCCATCGGCGCGGCGATTTTGCGAAAGCTTTTCAAGCAGTGATGATTCGTCGTTGGAATCAGTGGATGAAATAATCATGAGCGTACTGACGAACACTTCGCGCGCTAGAAAACTGGTCAGCACCGCCACCGTAAGTTGGTGGTCAAATCCAAGCGGACGGAAAAGTGGCTCGGCAATGACCCCAATTTTTCCAGCCATGGAGCCAAGTTGTTGATCTCTTGCTTCCTGCAAATTGGCTTGATTTTCAAGCGATTTCACAACTTCTGGATTGACGTTTGCTTGTCGCGCCACCACACTTGTTTCGGCGCGCATTTTCAACACTTCAACCGATGGCGCGACTTTGGGATACGCGCTGAGCCACCACATGACAACACAAATGGCCAAGATCATGGTGCCCGCGTTCTTAATGAACAACACTCCGCGGTCATACATGACCCACAATGCAATTTTAATGCTGGGCTTGCGGTACGGCGGCATCTCCAACAACATTGGACGCGCCGGACCCTTGAGCAATGTGCGACGAACAAGAAACGCGCTGAGCAATCCCGCAATGGCTCCGGTGGCGTAGCAACCAACAAACGCCAAGCCCGCAAGCCACGGTCGTCCTGCGAAGAGCAACGAGATAAGTAACACATAGACCGGCAAGCGCGCGGTGCAACTCATGAATGGCGCAACAAGAATTGTGGCAAGACGGTCCTTGACATCTGGAATAAGACGCGTGGACATAATGCCTGGCAACGCGCACGCGTGGCTGGAAAGAAGTGGCACAAACGCTTGCCCAGGCAAGCCAAAGCGGCGCATGAATTTGTCGGCGGCGAAGGCGGCGCGCGCCAAATAGCCGGAATCTTCCAGCAATGACAACAGAAAGAAAAGTAGGCAAATTTGCGGTAAAAACACAACAGTTCCAGCGATGCCGCCAATAATTCCGTCCACGCATAAGTCTCGCAGCGGGCCCTCTGGAAATGTTCCGCGCACCCAATCGCCCGCCGTACCAAAGATAAAGTCAAGCGCGTTCATGGGAAATTGAGCCAGCCAAAAAATACTGGCGAACAGCAGGCTCATCACCAGAATAAATGCGGCGAGTCCAGCGACAGGGTGCGTAAGCGCGCGGTCAACGCGCTCACTCACTCGGCTATTTGCCGACATGCGCCCGCTGGCGACCTCAGCAAGCACATCGTTGGCCCACTTCGCCAAGTCCGACTCGCTGGCAGTTGAAGCAGGCAAATGATGAAGGCGTTCTTCAAATGCTTCCAGTGAAATTCCATGCAGCGCCGCCCGCAATACCGCGTCAGCAAGTTCGCTTACGCCCTCGCCCGTGCGACCACTGGTAATCACAACGGCGCATCCCAAACATTCCGAAAGCGCCGCGGCGTTCACGCTGAAACCTTTTCGCCGAGCGTCATCGCTTAGCGTGACGGCGATCACGCATGGCATTTTTCTGCGCAACGCGTGCGAAGCGAAGCGCAATGACCTGGAAAAATTGGTGGCGTCGGCGATAATCACCGCGACATCCGGCGCAACATCTCCAATGCGGCCATCCAAACAATCGCGGCACAATTTGCTTTCGGGAACCTCTAGGCTCAATCCATAGATGCCTGGAAGATCCATGATTTCAAGTGATCCATGGGTGGCGTTGGCTACTCCAACTCGACTCTCCACGGTGGTGCCTGGAATATTCGCGGTGCGCGCGCGCGAGCCACACAACCTATTGAACAAGGTGGTCTTGCCCGTGTTAGGCTGACCCAACAATGCCGCACGCGGCGGACGCTCGGTGGAGTACACCCGCTCCAGTTCAATGTCTTCAGGCTGCTGGGCAGCCATCGCAGGGTTTCACAAAAACTTTGCTGGCCACGGACCCACACAAGCCAACGCGCGTTCGCTCCACTTCAATAATGCATGGCGCGCCAGCTTTGCACACTTTTAATTCGCATGATTCATGAATTCCCATGGCGCGCAGCAAGCAGCGATCGGCGTCGGCGAGCGAGATCAATGATTCGGCGTCAATCACGGCGCGTTGTCCACGTGACAATTGAGTCAGTGGAATGCGCCCTCCACTATGTGGACCGTTGTTGGATTGAGTTTGTGGAATAAAAACCATCATGTTGTAGTGTATAAGTGTCGCCACAATCGAGCAAGAACAATTTCAAATGGTTCATGCGGCGTTTGCAGCAACTATTTTATTTCATTCGGGACTAGCGACGAACTTTTTTCTGGAAAGAGACGCAGGCAATTTAATTTGTACCTGAATGTCACGCACGGACCAACCAATGGCGGATTGTCAAACGTATTTGGTTCGATCATGTCCGGATTCAACTCCAGGACCGGTTCAAGTGACGCGTTCAAAGTCCAGATCACATCTCGATCTGGCACGGTGCTTCCAAGCTGCGGGGCGTTGCTCTTCAGAATTGTGCAGTTGGCGACACGGCCAAAATTTCTTTTGTTGTCAGCAGAGACGCACTGAAATTCAAATGATTGGTTGGGTCCATTCGTCGCGCCAATATGGGTGATCCGTCCGCGCCAAACAATTGGAAATTTATTGCGGTTCATTGGTTCAAGCCAATCCTTGGCTTTGGACAGGTACAACTGTCGAACCGATTTCGTGTCTTTCGGCAGGGGAAGCGCCACGTTTTTCTTGGTCAAATCCTCCGTAAATTTTTTCTGGCAGAAATCAAGAACCGCGATTGGATTTCCCATTAATTCGGTGGTGGCGTCCGCGTGTGTTGGAGTGCTTGGAGCAACCACGGTTGGTGTGCCTGTGGCGCGCTCAAGTTCCTGAATGCGAATTTTGGCTGCCGCAAGTTCATCGCGCAACTTTTGATTTTCCGTTTGAGCGTCCTGCAATTTTTGGGCGTCCGTCGAAGATTGGAACATGGCGCCAGCGTTGTGGCTTACGAACGCGCACAGAAGAGTGCAAATAAGAATGGCTTTCATATGGTTTCAATCCTACACATTCAAATTTGAAAATGGTTTGTTGGCTATCCTTCAAGCATGACCGCAGTCCATCAACTGGTTGAGCGCGCGCGTCGAAGATTGCAAGTGAGTCAATCACTTGAAGTCGCCGCGTTGGCATTGCCTGTGGCGTGTGGGGCAATGGTGTTCTCTATCGTTCTTCTTCGATTGTTTTTCCAAGGGCGCGTCCTTGTGCCTTGGTCCGAATTCAACATCATGATCGCCATTGGTGTGACTGTGTTTGCCGCATGTTTCGCGCTGCTTGTTTCACGTCGCGGTTGGCCAACGCGCGCCAACGCCGCCGCTCAATTGGACGAGCGATTGAACTTAGCCAGTCGAATGTCAACCGCCTTGTCCGTGCAGTCGCGCTCTGATGATTTTTCCAAAGCCGCGGTGGCGGACGCGAACCGAGTTGCGCTGGATATGAAAACAAAAAACATGGTGGCGCGCGCGTTCGCATTCCACTTTGACGGTCAATGGAAATTCAACGCCGTTCCCGCGCTCCTTGTCGCGGCCGCATGGCTGTTCATTCCGACATGGAATGGCTCCTCCTACCAAAAAGATTCGCAGTCGCAGCAGGACGCGGCCTCGCTTGAAAAAGCCGTCGCCGCGGAAATAAATTTGCGCGACGCCATGAAAAGCGCGATGGAAGTTGCGGCGCTCGATGAATCCATCGCGAACGCTTTGGAGTCATCACATGAACTGCTTGATAGCGCGCGCCAGCAAACTGCCACGCCCGCCGAGCGCGAGGCGCGCGCATTTGCGCAACAGGCGTTGTTGACGGCGGCGCTTGAAAAAGCCAGCCAGTCCGAGTCGTTGGACTCCAATGAATCGCTTCAGGACGCGCTGAAGGAATTGGCGTTGGAGCCAGGGCCCGAGCGCGAATTGTTGGCGGCCCTAAAGCGCGGTGATTTTGAAGCGGCGGCCAAAGAGGC
>CAIWNO010000477.1 GCA_903914045.1 uncultured bacterium
AACAGGTTGTGTATGAGGATTTGGTGGCGGACCCCGCGGGACATGCGAGCCGTTGTCTTGAGCGACTTGGTTTACAAATGGAGCCCGGCGTGTTGAGTCCAGAGCGCAACGCGCGCGCGGTGTTCACCCTCAGTCATGCGCAGGTGAAGCAACCGATCAATCGCGGCTCCATTGGTCGCTGGAAAAATTACGAGTTTGCCTTTGATGATTCGTGGCGCGCGCTTGCCGCGGCGCATGACGCGCGGCGCACGCGGTGAGAGCGCCGCTCCATTTGCGTCTGGCGTGTTGAGTTTGAAATACGTGTATTAGGGGAAATTTTCCGTAGCGCTTTGGCGTTGACTTCTTACGATTTCTTTTGTTGTGATTGGGCGGATTTTTTTGGATTGCCGAGTGAAATTTATTTCATTTTCAATTTTAAAATTTGGAGGCATTGACCATCATCACTTCGAAAGAATTTTGTGAAAATATAATGAGGTCCGCAGATGTGAAAATTAACGGAAGTAGACCTTGGGATATTCAGGTTCACAACGAGAATTTTTATAATCGCGTATTGAGCGAAGGAACCTTGGGAATTGGCGAGTCCTACATGGATTCCTGGTGGGATTGCGACGAGCTTGATGAAATGATGTCAAGGCTGTTGAAGGCCGGGGCTGAAAAGGCTGTTTCTAAAAACTGGGTCACAGCCATTCATGTTCTGAAGTCAAAGATTTTGAATTTGCAAACAAAATCCAAGGCCAAGAAAGTAACCGAAGAACATTATGACATAGACGACAATTTATATATGGCATTTTTGGATCCATACAACCAATACACGTGCGGCTATTTCAAGGATGTGGACAAGAGTGATTTAAACAAAGCGCAAGAAAATAAAATGGATTTAATTTGCCGAAAAATTAAATTAAAATCATCGGATCGCGTGCTTGATATCGGTTGTGGTTGGGGTGGATTGGCAAAATGGATTTCTGAAAAATACGGATGTGAAATCTTGGGCGTCAATATTGCCGATGGGCAGGTGGAATACGCCAAGAAGCACATATCCAGTCCCAGGGTTGAAATTCGAAACATGGATTACCGAGATGTTCCCAAATTGATTGACGGGAAATTCGATAAAGTTGTAAGTATTGGCATGGTCGAGCATGTCGGTCCTAAAAATTACCGATCGTTTTTTGAAGTGGTCCAAAAAGTGATGAAGCCCGACGGGTTATTTTTGTTGCAGAATTGCGGACTGGATGTTTCAAGGTCAACCATCGAGCCATGGATTGAAAAATATATTTTTCCGCACGGGTCCATCCCGTCGCCGGTCCAACTCACAATGGCATTTGAAGGGCTTTTTGTGCTGGAAGACTGGCACAACATTGGCGCCCATTATGATTCAACGCTTATGGCTTGGTGGAGAAAATTCGATCAGGCATGGCCGAAATTTAAAGAGCAATACGGAAATCGATTTTATCGAATGTTTCGTTATTATTTGCTTTCGTGTGCCGGATCATTTCGTGCGCGCGATATGCAACTTCATCAGACTGTGTATTCGCCTAAGGGAGTGCCAGGCGGTTACGCCCCAGAGAGATAGCTGGGTGATTGTTCTAATTAAACAAATAAGTCGCAGGCTCATTTCATCTTGGCTTATCGCGGCCACATGTCAAAGGCGCCTTTGTACATGTGCGCGCCAAATCCAAGGCAGATCAGCGCGATTATCCAGCGCCCATTTTTCTCCATGAATTTTGTAACCCAACTTCTCATCTGGGGAGCCGCGCCCGGCGTGAAAAT
>CAIWNO010000478.1 GCA_903914045.1 uncultured bacterium
TGCCGCGCCACTTGAAAAGCGATTCACGCGTGATGGGACTGCAACGACCCGCGATCACAAGCGCGTCTGTCAGCGCCACGCTTGACTCAACCGCGGGGCGAGTAGTCCGCCACGGCGCGCGCGATTTATCTTTTGTCCAGCGCGCAATAGATTTCAACCAATCCGTATTCCACTGCGCAATTTCTGGCGCCAGCGGTTCGCGAAACTGCCAATTCAAATGCACCGCGCCGGCCTGCGCGCCAGCATTGCCGCACGCGCGCGCGAACGCTTCGTCCACGGTGGACAAAATATATTCAGCCGCAATTTGATCAGTTGGACACGGAAGATCACAGCACCATCTGGCCGCGCCCGCAAGAAGCGCGGCTTGCGAAATAGCTTGATTCGCCCCGCAATCACGCAATTCTGCAGGTCGATCACCAGAGAACACAAGTAGCGGCGTGCGAGACATGCGCGCTTCAACAACCGCGGGCAAGGCGTTGGCGACCGCAGTTCCGCTTGTCATGACAAGCACAGCGGGCAAGCCTGACGACTTCGCCACACCAAGCCCCATGAATGCTCCGGCGCGCTCATCATGCGCAACATGCGTTTGAATTTTTCCATGTCGAGCAAACGCAATCGCAAGCGGCGCGCTGCGCGAGCCAGGACAAATCACCGCGTGTCGCACGCCAAGACGAAAACATTCCTCCACGGCCAACATGGTCCAAGCAAGATTGATGTTGGGCGCGTTATGCATTTGCAGAGTCGCAAGATATCAGGTTGCTTCGGCCACTCGCACAATGCGATTAGGTGGCCAGACGTTCAAAGGCAAGCAGTTTGTGAACAGTTTCGCGCCACTCGTCAGCGGCGATGGAACCTTCAACAATGCCCGCGCCGGCGTACGCCTTGAGCGTGGCTCCATCAATGCGCGCACAACGAATGGCGACGGCAATTTCCGCCTTGTCACGCGAAACAATTCCCACCGGACCCGCATACAAGCCGCGTCCAATAGTTTCCAACTCGCCAAGAGCTTTGATGGCGCAAGGCACCGGCGCGCCAGACACCGCGGGCGTTGGATGCAACAAGGCGACAAGGTCGGCGTCAGAAAAGTCCGCGCGAATTTCTGCTTGCATACGCGTGGCCAAATGTTGCACATACGCCTGGCGCAAAATTCTTGGTTCAGCATCAACACGCAACGAAACCGAAAGCCCGGAAAGCACTTCACGCAATCGCTCCACAACAAATTCATGTTCGCGGCGATCTTTTTCACTTGCAAGAAGTGATTCACCAAGCAACCGATCCGCGACTTCATCCACTCCGCGTGGACGCGTGCCAGCAATCGCCTCGCTGCGCACCAAGCGCCCATTGCGGGAAAGCAATCGTTCAGGCGTGACGCCAAGAAACGCTTTGCCTTGGCCAGCCTCAATCAGAAATCGAAAGCCACTTGATTCAAATGCGCAAAGTCGGGCCAACACCGCGACTGGATCAAGCGGACTACTCGCGGCATACGTGCGCGCGCGCGCAAGCACAATCTTGCGCAACGAACCGCTGCGTATTCGCTGCAATCCGCTTTGCACAACTTGCGTCCATTTGGTTTCGCCAAAGTCATCCACCTCGCGCACAAGGGCTGGCTCGATCGAGCATTTTTTCACGGGCGCCGCCAGCGCATGAAGGCGTTGCCTCAGGGCGTCAAACGAAGTATTCGCCGACAAGTTCACGGCCAACGTGTGCGCTTGTCCATCGCGGCGCAATTCTATTTCTGGAAGCACGCACCCACTGTTTCGGTACGGATCCCATGCGCTGTCAAGCGCGCAGCTTGCATCAAATGGAAGCGCCACAAACCAGACCGACTGACTTGCAATGTCCGCGTCGCCAACATGCTGATGAAATTTTTCATGCTCGCCAAATGAGCACGCTAGACACATGCCCACACCGGCAATCTCAAACTTGGCGCTTCGATCGCGGAAGTAACGGCGCTCACCCGAAGGCGCGCAGCGAAGCCAGTTCAGAAAATCGCATTGCTCGCCATTGCACTCGATGGCCACTTCCATACGCATAAATGTGTTGTCGCAAACGACTGGTTTCACCAAGGCAATGCGCGCCAACATTTCGCGCGCGGCGCTTTCCATGGGAGTTTGCGCTCCAAATGTGTGATGAAGTGTTCCAGTAGACATCGCTCCATAGCGTAGGCGATTTCAATCCATATTTCCGCCCGCCTACAAACTTATTCACTCAGGCATCAATGGCCGCGCGGCATAAAAGAAAAGACCCGCGGACGAATCCACGGGTCTTTGTCATTTCATGTGCGAAGGATTTTGCAGACCTTCAATCAACAAAGCGAATCAATAACGATAATTCTCTGGCTTGTAAGGACCATTCACCGGCACGCAAATATAATCCGCCTGGTCCTTTCGAAGCTCGGTCAACTTCGCGCCCAACTTGCCAAGGTGCAAACGCGCCACCTTCTCATCAAGCGTCTTTGAAAGTGTGTACACCTTCTTGTCATAGTTCTTGTGGTTCTGGAACAACTCCACTTGAGCCATCACCTGATTGGTGAAACTGGTGCTCATGACAAAGCTTGGATGTCCAGTGCCGCAACCAAGATTCAGCAAGCGACCTTCCGCAAGCATGATGATGGAGCGACCCGTTGGAAGTTTCCATTCATCAACTTGTGGCTTGATGTTGACCTGCGTCGCGCCCTTGATCTTCTTCAAGCCAGCCATGTCAATCTCATTGTCAAAGTGACCAATGTTTCCAACGATGGCCTTGTCCTTCATGCGCAACATTTGCTCAGCGGTGATGATGTCCTTGTTGCCAGTCGCGGTCACGAACAAATCGGTGGTCTCCAGAACCTCCTCAAGCGTGACCACTTCGTAGCCTTCCATGCACGCCTGAAGTGCGCAGATTGGATCGATTTCCGTGATCTTCACGCGGCAACCTTGGCCACGCAAACTTTGCGCGCAACCCTTGCCCACATCGCCATAACCGCACACAACGGCTGTTTTTCCGCTCAACATGACGTCGGTGGCGCGCATGATTCCGTCCACCAATGAGTGGCGGCAACCATACA
>CAIWNO010000479.1 GCA_903914045.1 uncultured bacterium
CGAACCAAATCACAGCGCCTCCAAACACTCCAATGCGAATGGGCTCAACTTGAATAATGCGGAATGCGCGCACAAAAAAAGCCGCGATATAACAAAGAAAAAGCGACAACCCGACAACTCCATTTTCAGTCAAAATCATGATGTAGGTTGAATGGGGCGTTTCAAATAAGTGGATGTCTTTACCGGGATAGACAATGTCCTCAATAGGAGCTGTGGCGATTTGATAACCGCCATAACCAACACCAATCAATGGGTGTTGACGCCAGGCAATGAGTGACATTTTCCACATTGCGAGTCGGTCTTCCAAAGCGACACTCAATCCAGGAGCGTCTTTGCCCCCGCCACTCGCTTCGAATGTTTGTGCGGTTTCGTTGTACAACTTTATAAATCTTCCTGTGAGCTTGTCGCCAATAAAGAAATAAACACCAGTTATAACGATCAATCCCAAAACAACACGAAGACAAGTTCGACGCATCCACCCTTGAACCGCAACGGCCAACACAAAATTTGCTATCGCAATCTCCAACAACAGTCCAAACAATGCCGCGCGCTGTCCTGCCCACACAAATCCAACTGCTGAAAGAACAGCCAATGGAATACAAAGCAACATGGCTTGCCAACCTGCTGAAACTGCGAGAAAAAGCCAGCAACTGAGCGCGATTGCATTCCACAATCCAACCATAGTTGGATGCCGCATGCCTGTTTGAATAGCCACCATTTGATGAGTTGCTCCAATCGCTCCGGCAACTTGTATGCATTGCAAAACAAATGCTGAAAGCAAGAAACCTGCGAACAACCAACGCCATTGTTTATACAGCGGCCACAACATCGGGATCCATATGAAAAATTTAAGATGTCCAAATCGGTCAAAGCCCTTGGGCACATCAGGCGACCATGCAATTGAAATCGCCATCCATGCGATCCACAATAAAAGCAATTTGAACCATGTTTGGCTCAACATTTGTTTCCAAGATGGAACAAGAGCGGGCGCGCGCAGGAGTGTGGCGAGCAAAAGTATGTTTATGCCAACACTGGCTGAAGCGGTGGAAATTGCCTCGCAAACAATTGCAAAGATTGCTGCCGCAAGATGCGCTGGCTCACCGATGAGATCGCCTTTGACCCGTGGAACCGCGATATAAAAGAGGCGCAGGTCAAGACCAATTTTGGCGAAGAGGCGAGTAAACCAACCAACCTTAGATTGACTAGTCGATATTTCCACTTGAACCCTCACCCATATGACGCTCAAAGGCAGCCATAGTGTTCGCAAACTTTCCGATTGAATAAGAAATAATCGCCACAATGCCGCGCCACCCATCAAGAAATCCGCGCCGAACAATGCCATATTTAAAAACCAATGCTAGAACACTACAAAAACTGTACAGCAATGGAAATTTTTTAGGCTTGCGGACTTCCGCGGAAAGTCTGGCGTATTTCGCGCCCCGCTCCAACGCGTCGCAAATTCCATCCCAAGAATCATGGCGGCAAATTCCGATGGCGCGAACAATCGGTCCATCAGCCTCCACGCGCTCATGCACTGGCTTATGAACCATTCGCAGCGCTCCTTGGCGGCCACATCGCACAACCCAATCTGGAAATCCAACATGGTTGATCCAGCCGCCCACGTACCACATTTTTCTATTGATCTCAATGGCACGAGTGGTTGGCGAAGCATTGCTGATGGCCTGACGCAACCCCTGCTTCAAACTTGGCTC
>CAIWNO010000480.1 GCA_903914045.1 uncultured bacterium
CAACTCGTGAAGCAATTGCAATGTCGCCGCTGCGTCGCCCGCAAGAACCGGTTGTTGAATTTCCCACGCTTGCTCCTCGCGGCTGAGCCCGGTGAATTCTTGCACAAGCTTGCGCGTAATTATCACGCCGGTCTCGCCAGGTTGCGCCGCGGCGGAGGCGAGCTTGCACAACTCCGTATCAAGGCGCGCCAAGTCGCAGCCAATTTTTTCTATCAACAAATCTGCGGCGCTTGATTCAAGCGTGGCCGTGTAGGTTTGTTTGGCGCGCTGCACGCACCAATCGCGAGCCTCCGCATCGCCAGGCGAATCGCACTTCAACACGGCGCCAACTTTGGAAACCATTTTGTCAAAATTTCCAGGACGCCAACCCGACGCGCTGCGCATAAGCAGCGTTGACTCCGCCTGCGGATTTTCCGCGTAACGCTCCATGGCGCGGCGGCGATCCTCGCTGCCCATAAACGCCTCCGCGTTATCCACGATAATTAATTTATGCGTGGCGAGAAGACCAAACATGCGCAACTCATCAAGCACCGTGGCCAGCGACGTGGTGGTTCCATCAAAATCAAATCGATCCACGCTGCCAAATTGTTTTTTTAAATCAGCCTCTAAAGCATGCGAGCGTTCCAAACGCAACAGCGAATCTTTTCCAGTAAGAACCACCACGCGCATGTCGGCGTTGACTTGGTTGGTGCTGGAATTTTCTCGCTTAGCCATTAGCGCAAGAGTATCTTTAAGAGCGCCGCGAGCGGTGAGAAAAATCAACGCGTCATCGCTTACCTTCTACTCGTGAACGTTTCCACTTCGCAATCTTTCAACGCCGCAGCAGAAGCCAACTTTGATGGCCTTGTTGGCATGACGCATAATTACGCCGGGCTTGCGGCAGGGAATATGGCCAGCCAGAACAACGCGGGTCGCGTTTCAAAACCAAAGGCGGCGGCATTGCAAGGCGTTGCAAAAATGCAGGCTGTTGCCGCGCTTGGAGTAACGCAATGTTTTTTCCCGCCGCAAGAACGGCCAGCACTATGGGCGTTGCGTGAATATGGCTTCACCGGCACCGACGCCGATGTGCTTGCGCAAGCGCACGCCAACAAGCCGCATCTTCTGGCGCAATGTTGCAGTTCCAGTTTCATGTGGAGCGCGAATGCGGCAACCGTTGCGCCCGCGCAAGACACGCGCGATCAACGAACACATGTGGTGGTGGCCAATTTAAAATCCATGATGCATCGCGCCATTGAGCCGCCATGCACGCGCGCCATGCTTAACGCCGTGTTCACTGACCACGCGCAATTTGAAATTCACCCCGCGCTTGCCGCCACCGCCAACATGGGCGATGAGGGCGCCGCAAATCACACGCGCCTGTTTGATGCGGCCAACACCAACCAGCCCGCCACGCATTTTTTTGTGTACGGAATGGACGCGCTCAATCCGCAGCTTCAACCAAAGATTCATCCGGCGCGACAAACACTGCAAGCCAGCCAACGCGTGGCCGAAGTGTTGCAACTGAACCCCGCGCATTGCGTGTTCGCGCAACAAAATCCAGACGCCATTGATCAGGGCGTTTTTCACAACGATGTTGTGGCCGTTGGCAACGCATCCACGTTGCTCTATCACCAAGATGCCTGGCTTGACCACGACCGCCTCATGGATTCACTTGCGCAGCGCGTGGGAAATTCATTTTGTCCAATTGTTGTCAGTCGAGATGAACTCACCATTGCGGAGGCGGTCACAACTTATTTGTTCAACTCGCAATTAGTCACCACGCCGGACGGCTCCATGACACTGGTGTGCCCTAGCGAAGTCGAACACCACGCACGTGCCAGTGCGGTGGCGCGGCGCATTCAACAAGATCCGCGCAATTGCATTTCGCGCATCCTTTATATGGATGTGCGCGAAAGCATGCGTAACGGCGGCGGCCCCGCGTGCTTGCGCTTGCGCGTGCCGCTTGCGCCAACTTCTGGCAACGCAACGGTTCACGCAAGTGATCACGCGAATGGTCACGCAACAAGTCACGCAACTGGTAAAGCAACTGGCGCCCATGCGCTGACCGGCATTCATGCGGGCTGCGTATTCAACACCACTCGCGCGGAACAACTACGCGCCTGGATTGAGCGTTGGTATCCCGACCAACTCACGCCCGAAGATCTTGCCGATCCGCAACTTCTTATTCGCAACCGCGACGCGCTTGACGCGCTCTCGCAACATCTTGGGCTTGCGGCCATCTATCCATTTCAAGGCATTTCGCCCTTGGAATCGTAAAATTATAAGTTCGCCGACAAC
>CAIWNO010000481.1 GCA_903914045.1 uncultured bacterium
ATGCACCATAGAAGTGGTCGTTTATTTTCCATTGATGGAAAGTTGTTTTTCTGGAGTGAACCACGCCGCGTCAAATGTGATTGGCGGCTCGACAATAAGCGTCATTTTGCTTGGCGGACCCATTGGTACCGATGGCTTTGGTCCCTTCATTGGGCCTTCACCATTCATCGCGCCTGGACCGCGTGGACCATCACCATTCATCGCGCCTTCACCATCCATGCGACGCGGCGGACGACCTTCGCCATTCATCGCGCCTGGACCGCGCGGACCATCACTGTTCATCGCGCCATCACCATCCATACGACGCGGCGGTTGCGCATTCTCTGGCCACGACATTTCAATGTGCGTCGCAAGACCAGTCGCTGGATTAATGCGCACATCAATCTTGTTGGGCTCCATGGGTTTGTTCTTCACACGTGTGGCAATTAAATGATCGCCCAATTTTGATGACGCGCTTTCAAGTTGCGAATCGGCGCGACTCCACTTCCACTCATCATTCAAGCCTTGACTCACGGCCTCCGCCATGTCAACCAGCAAACCACCGCGCGGTGATTGAACCCATGTTGGCCACGGCATGTCGCTGGGCAAATTACGCAACTTTCCTTCGCGATCAATCATCCAGTAATGCTCGCCGTTGCGGCCGCGCACTTCAATGGTTCCGTCGGGTTGACGAATAGTCATGACTAAATGTTTGGCGTCGCGAATATCAAGCGTGCCAATTAAATCTGGTCCATCCGCGCGATCCTTTGGTGGAATAAGTTGAAAGAGCACGCGGCGATCGCGTGGTTTTTGTTCCGCGTTCACAACGGCCTTGGCTTGAGCGCTGGCTTCAACTTCACGCGGACCAATGATGAACATAAGCGCGATCAGCGCCGCGCTGGCAATCAGCGCGCCGCTTTGACGAATGAATTTCATCCAGCCACGCGTTGCGATTTTGTGCGGCTCTGGAATTGCGCTCATCACGCGCGCAATGCGGCGCTCGCGCTCCAGTGGTAATTGAAAGTGCGTCTGCAACAAACCGTGCACAAACATATGCGCGCCATTGCCTGTGAATTCACCATCCACTTCGCTACCACCTTGACTGGCTTGAGAATTGTGCGGCACATTATTTTGCATGTTGTCTTGTTGCCCATCTTGACTTTGGGGTTGCTTGTTGTTGTCGTTGATATTGTCGTTCATAGAGTCCGTGTTATTGGTGTTCATGTCAGCAACCCCTTGCGCGCCAGACATTCGGCGATCATGGCGCGGCCGCGCTGCAATCTTTTTTTCACCGCTTCGGTGGTGCTCGAAACTTGCTCGGCGATTCGCTCAACCGAAAAGCCGCCGCGATACGTTAAGTCAATCGTCTCCGCGTATGGACCCGCAAGAGCCGCGATGCATTGCTCTAGAATCTCCATGCGCTCACGGAATTCCGTTCCCGCCGAACCATCAAAGCGATCGGCTTCTGTGGCGATGACATCCAATACCGCGTCATCCACTGTGCGCAAATTCTTGCGGAACAATTCATAGGCGGTATTGCGCGCAATTCCCCGCAACCACGCGCCGAATGGTCGCTCGCTGTCGTATCCATCAAGACCCCTCCACGCGCGCAGCAATGTTTCTTGAAACACATCTTCGGCGGCTGAACGATCGCGACACACCGCGTATGCAAACGCCATGAGGCGATCCGAATGTTCGCGCACCAGAATTTCAAATACTTGCTTTGCGTTTGGCGTGGGCATGTTGCTCACATCGACAATAAAAGTATTCCAAGATCAGCCGGATCCACATCGCCCGATCCATCAAAATCACCAGGACCATATGTGCCAATGTTTAAAAGTAAATATCCAACGTCGCCACTATCGACAAAACCTGAACCGTCCATATCCATTGGATCGTATGTGGTCACACCTGTTGGCACGGTGACTTTGCCCATAGCGTTGCTGGTGTCAAACACGCCGTGATAAGAAGGACCAACTATGTATGGAAACGCCGGAGAACCTGGCGCGGTGATGGTGACAAAGTACGCGTAGGTTCCATTTGGATATTCAGGCGTGACACAATAGCGAACATTGTTCAGATCAAGGTCGGCGTTGGTGGCGCTGTAGGCGTAATCCTCGGCGAAGTATCCAAGCGGATACGTGGTGGAAACGGCTGGACCGTAATTAATGGAGGTGAGTACGGTTCCATTGGGAAGCGTGGTGCGCGTTGTCATGGTGCGAAGCGAATACCCGCTGCGCATTTTCTTTATGCCGCCGCTGCCATCGGTGTTGACGTAGCCGTATGGACCATAAATTGGAAAACTGTCAAACGCGTAGCCAACAATGGGTGAATGAACTTGGTTGGATTCGCTAAATAGACACGCCGCATTTTGGTGATTGTGATATTCGTTGTTGGGCGATGGATGTCCACCGCAAGAATCAAATGATGGACCCTCCACGCGAATGGCGTCGTTGTGCCAAATGTTTTTATTGTTGTAACTGCGGCCGTCGGAGTAATTATAAATACCAACGCCGTTGACCCAGATTCCAATGTTGCCCAAACCCGTTGGCGTCTTGGTTCCGGTCTTCACAACGGGCGTGCGCAAAATGCGAAATGAAAAATTCTGATTGACGACCGTGTTGGGACTGCCCATCCACGGACCAATTGGGTACGACGGAACCGAACTGCTGTTGACATAGACATACGTGGAGCTGTAACGCACTTGCTGCACATCCGCGGTGATATTGTTAAAGCCGACCGCGCCGGTGAGATTGACGCGCCACGCGGAAATGACTGGGTCATACGCTTGCGCATGCGTTGGCGCGCACATGAACGTTGCGATCATGGTGGCCACAACTGCGGCAAACATTTGGGCGCCGTTTGTGCGGGTGGTTTCGGTGTTGCGCATGAACAAACCGCGTACGGCGCAACCGGTTTTGGTGGATCTATATATGGACTGAGTCATGGAGTACCTAGTTGTGCAAGTTTTGTGACATGGGACAGGCTTTTTGCCAAAGAAATGGGTATTTTTAAACATTTTGCGGTTTTCAGAACCTGGAAATGATGATTTTTACACGTTCAAGCATGATCTCAAATGGCTAGAACAGTTGTTCGATCATCCCTAATTTGTAGTGAGTATTTGAAAGCGCACTGAAAATTTAATAAATTTTGAAAAAATACCAATCTTAATTTGCAAAGAATGATTTTGGGACTAGATTAAATTTACGATCGAAATCCGACCGGTCTTTGCTTCCTAGTTGTCGGATGAGTGAGTTGGTTGAAAGGGTCTGAAAAATTAATTTGGTTCGCAGCGTGATATTTACAACTCTATTTGAGTCTAAAAATATTTTGTGCTGCGAAGTTCGGGTGCATGCGGTTCAATTTTAAACCGCGGTTTATTGTTTTGCAGATTTTAAATCTGCAATTTCTTCCGGCTATTTTTTCCGGGTCTTTTACTTTCAAGTCGATCTTACCGATCGGCACAATTCGGAGGGTTCATATGAAAAATATAAATAACAGGACATTCGTGATGCAAAATTTCGCCAAGAAGCTTCTCGCCTCGGTAACACTCGCGGGCGCCGCAACCGGGGCCACGGCATCCACGGTCACTGCGGTCGATACCGGGCATAACTTTAGTTACGCGATCATGGGCGACCTTTGGGGAGATTGGACGAACGTCAATCTTGCCACCTTCGACAACTTTGCGATGGCCAATCCGATCAGCAGTTGGGCGACTGGCCAGTCGGCCTTCGGCAACTACATGGGTGAACTTCCGCAAAACACTAGGTGGGAGTCGCATGTTGGCGACTTAGCGCTGTTCTCAACCTTCACCTTCGCCGACGCTAACGCAGTGACGGCATTGACGCTGGACGTTGCTAGCGACAACGGCTTCGCGATCTTCCTGAACGACCAGTTGCTCGCTAAGGACAATCAGGAGGGCTATACGACTTATTGGGAATACACCTTTTCGGCGCCTACGTCCTACCTTCTGACCGGCAGCAATACACTGAAGGTTCTGGCCGAGGATCACGGTGGCAAGAGTTTCTTCGACATGCGGTTGACGGCCGACATCCCTGCCCCAGGCGCGGCGGCATTGATTGGTCTATCAGGATTGCTGATTCGACGTCGCTCAATGAACGGCGGTCGCTGAAATGAACAACTTCAATAACTCAATTATTACAACATTTGTTTGCGCCGTGATTGTTCCAACAACCTGCTTTGCGGACCTCACACAGTGGCGCGTGGAAGACGGTGGAAATGATCACTATTACGGCATTACTTCTATCAAAGGTACTTGGGATATCACACAGGCGGAGGCGGTGGTAGCGGGCGGCAATCTTGCATCTATTTCAAGTGCAGCGGAAAATGAATTTATTCGTCTTCTGATTCCCGTTAATTCCTCAGCTCCAGGAAATGCGGCTTGGATTGGACTTTCTAGACCAAACGGCGGTCAATGGGAATGGGCCGACGGCACAGAATTTGCATACTCCAACTGGGGTGCAGGAGAACCTAACAATGCAAGAGGAAATGAATATTGGTCATGGATGTATGGACCACATACAAATAATGCAGGCGGGTTATGGAACGATCATCCTCAATGGGACTACCAAATGTTTGGTGTTATTGAAGTCACCCCTGCCCCAGGCGCGGCGGCATTGATTGGTCTATCAGGATTGCTGATACGACGTCGCCGCGCGTAATTCTTTTATTTACCAAACGCAGAATGAAATTGAAAATGTTGCAAATCCCATCTGTTGGAATTATTGCACTGTGTATGGCGTCGAATTCATTCGGCGGATTCATGGGCTCACAAGTCCAGGGAACATGGGAGGCCTATACCCGCGGTTCGGTGTGGCAGGGTCAAACGTTCACGGGTGTCGTGGGTGACGGCGTTGAATATTCCTATCGAGTCACATTTGATGGTGGCTTTGCAGGATTTGATTTGGATCTTTCTGAAACAACCATACGGCTCACGTTCCAATTTCAAGGACCGTCTTCGGTATATTTTGCGCCCCATGATTTTAACGGATGGGTTTTTCGTGATATCGCTGACCAGTTGCCAAATTTCACCAATCTTTCACTTGGGGCCCACAGCAATGGCATTTCCAGTGAAGCGGGCGTAATTTTAAATGTGGAAGATGCCAACACGCTTGTCATGAATCTTTCAAATCTCCGTGGCGCATCATCAGGAGATTGGATTGATTTTCAAGTTTCGTTTGCGCCAGTTCCCGCCCCAGGCGCGGTGGCATTCATTGGTCTCGCCGGCTTACTGACGCGCCGGCGTACATCACGTGACTATTAAATTTGGGCCGGCAAATCAGTGGTCGCATTTAAATCTTCAGGTCGCAGATTGGACTTTCTGCTTGGGCAATACCGCGCGCACGGCTTCGTAGGCCAACAACACCACTGTAAAAGTGAGAGCAATTGCCGAGAACATTTTCAGATATCCGGGCGCATTCCAATTGCGCATCCAAATAATAATCAGCAAGCACACTGGCAAGTGCGTTAGGTACAGCCAAAATGCACGGTCCACGAAATATTTCACCACGGTATTTGTTTGCTGCAGCCACCGCTCAGCAAGACCAATGCCGCCCAAAATAAGCGGCCATGTAGTGAGCGCAATTGCGCCCTGGGTCACTACAAACAAAGTGCGCATGTTGTCGCTTGCCATGTCCTGACCGTCGCGTAATTGAAATTGCCATTTCAATTCAAATCCCACGGCCACTATCAAGCACAGCACGCCACAACAGAAACGTGTGCCCGCCCGCGGCTTCAAAGCTTGAATAAATTCCTTGTGTCGATATAAAATCCATCCAAAGAAAAAATAGATTCCGTAAGACACCACAACATTCGTCCGCGGCACAAATGTCATATCTGGAATATCTATTCCGGGCGCCGACATGGGCAACATGCTCCACCATGTCAGCGCCGCCAATGTTGGAATAAGTAAAATTCGTAGTCGCCCACACAGAAAAGTTTGCGCCAATGAATCGGCGGACGCACAAATTTTTCGCGGGACAACTTTGCTGAATCCTATGAATACAAGTGCAATGAGATAGAAAATAAGCAGGTAATACAAAAACCAAAAATAGTTTGGAGTTGGATTGGCCCAGGGATTCTCCAAGAATGTGGTTGCCATTTGTGACGGAGTAGGTTGGCCAGCGATGATTGGCGAGCGCATGGCGCCCATGACAAAACTGGCACTCTCCAGTGGAAACATGACAACCCAGCCAACAACAAGTGGCAGCGCTATGGAGCGAGCGCGGTTGGCGATAAGACCCCACGCGCCTCGGTGTTGATACACGAACGCGCTAAAAAAACCCGCCATGACAAAAAAAGTCACCATGCAGAATATATGAATAGGAATTGCAATCAACGGCGCAAGCATTGTGGACTGTGGATCGCGGTAAGGCCAAAGTGCATCAGGCGAGTTCGGAATAAAACTTATAGACGAATGCAGCACCACCACCAGCATCATCATGGCGGCGCGAATGAAATCTAAACCGTGATAGTGCTCTGGCGCACCAGTTGAATTGTGATCTGAAATAGTCAACATAGAAAGATCCTATAGCGGTGATGATGCGTTCATTTTTGTTTATGGGGTAAGGCGAGCAAAACCGGTGGCGTTATCTGTGCATGGAATGTCTTTGAAGCCGCTTGCACATGCGTCACCGTTCATATTTTTAAATATTTATGTAATTGCGTACATCAAATACTTGCATTCACTGCGCGCGGTGCTATAGTGGTTGTACATCCAGAGTATTGGGCGGTCTCCATAAAGCCCAAGCAGCAACCGATCCTAGTGAGCAATCACGGGGGA
>CAIWNO010000482.1 GCA_903914045.1 uncultured bacterium
CGGGACGCGTGGCCAATCCAACAATCAGGCGATCTTCAACGGCTTCTAGTTGCACGCGCGCGGTCTCTAGATTTTGCTCGGCGGTTTCTTGCAAGGCAATTTTTGCGTCCACGCTGAAGTAGGCGTCTTGCACTTCAAAGATAACTCTTTGAATGCCGCGGTTGAACGAATAATTGGACGCCATCAAAGCGCGGCGCGCGGATTCGGTTTTCGCGTCGCGGCGGCCAAAATCCACCAAAATCCAAGCCAAATTTAAGGAGCCTTGCACCAGTGGGCCGGTGTTTCTGAAGCGTTCAGTGTTGATGTAGCCGATCTGTTGCACATAGCCACCAAAGCCAGAGGCGGAAAGCGTTGGCAGATATAAACTTTCAATGCGACCAAGTTGCGCTGCGCGCGATTTGGCTTTCTGCCATTCGCCGCGGGTACTTGGATTATTTTCCAAAGCAAATTCCACAAGTGACGGCAATGTATTGGGCCCATCTTTTGGAAGCGCTTGAAATTGTTTTTCCGCTTCTGTTTCCGCGCGGCCTTTGGCGTCTTGTGTAGCGTCTTTTTGTTTTTCCACGGACCACGGGGTAGCGGAAGAATCCGAAACAAGTTTTTCAAATCGATCTTCGTTCCACGGGTCGTCGCTCTTACAGGCGTTCAAGCCAACAAGCGCGCTGCCAATCAGCGAAGCGGTACAGAATTGATGGAGAAAGCGGAATTGCATTGACATGGGAATCCTAGCGTGGCAAGATCAAATTGGCACGCAAAAATACGCGGTCGGGGCGTCAACCTAGTTCAGATTTGGTTGTTTCGCGCTCTTGCAACGCCGCGACTTGAAGGCGGCGCAGGGCGTCGAAGGCTTGCAATGGGGTGAGTTGATTCAGATCCACGGCTTGCAGTTCTTGCAGCGTTTGGCTTGGTTTTTGAATGTTTTTCAGAATGGGTTTGGTGGAGAATTGCTGATCTGTGCCTGGCAGTTGCGAGAACAAGTCGGGGGCGGAGGAGCCTGCCTTGGAATTTTTTTCGGCGCGCCTCAATTTCCCAGGGGCGGAATTTTGGTTTTCTGTTTCCACCACCAGTGAATCCAAAATGGCTTCGGCGCGCGCCACCACATCCAGCGGCAAGCCAGCCAGGCGTGCAACATGAATTCCATAACTGCGATCGGCGTGGCCCGTGGCGATCTTGTGCAGGAACACGATTCCGTTTTCCCATTCACGCACCGTCACATGCAGGTTTGTGATGCGCGGTAATCGATCCGCCAGCGAAGTGATCTCATGGTAATGCGTGGCGAAGAAAGTTCGGCAACCGCGCGCGGCAAGGCCCTCCGCGATGGCCCATGCCAAACTCAAGCCATCAAGCGTGCTCGTTCCACGACCGATTTCGTCCATGACAATCAAACTGCGCGCCGTGGCTTGGTGCAGAATGCGCGCGGCCTCCAACATTTCAATCATGAATGTGGATTGACCCAAGTGCAATTCATCCGACGCGCCGATGCGAGTGAAGATGCGGTCGGTGATTCCAATGGTGGCGCTGTGCGCGGGAACAAAGGCGCCAGCGTGAGCCAGAATGACAATGAGCGCATTTTGCCTGATATAGGTGCTTTTTCCAGCCATGTTTGGCCCAGTGATCAATGCAAGCGTGGGCTTGTTCACTTGGTTAGCTGGACCAAGCAGCGCGCTGTTTGGAATTAATTTTCGGCCAAGTGAAAGTTCAAGTGCGGGGTGGCGTCCATCCACAATGTCCAAGAGCGGTTCATCCACCATGGTGGGGCGGACATGATTGCGCCGTTGCGCCGTTGATGCGAACGAAGTCAGCGCGTCGATTTCGGCCACCAGTTCACCAACGCGTTGGATCAATCGAATATGAGAGGCGACCTCCACGCACAGCGCGTCGAAAAGTTTTTGCTCGCAATCAAGAGCGCGCCGCTCGGCTCCCAGCACCTTCACTTCAAACTCGCGCAACTCCGGCGTGATGCAGCGCTCGCCGTTCTTCACGGTTTGCCGGCGCGTGAAGTCCACGGGAATTTTTCCAACATGTGAATTGGTGACTTCAATGTAATAGCCAAAGACGCGGTTGAATCCAACCTTCAACGTGGTAATACCTGTGCGCTCAATCAACTTCTGCTGATAGTCCGCAAGCCAGCCGTCCGCGTCGCGTTGCAGAACATGGCACTCGTCCAATTCCGCGTTAAAACCGCTACGAAACAAGCCGCCTTCGCGCATGTGCGCGGGTGGCGCATCCACGCAGGCGGCCACAATTTTTTCAGACAACGACTTCAGAGCGCGCACTGGTTCTTGCAGCGCAAGTCGATCGTGATCAAACGCGATGTCCGCGGGAAGAAGCGCAATGAGTTGCTCCGCGGCGACCACGCTGCGACCAAGCGCAAGCAAGTCCCGCGGAGTTGCGCGACCAAGTGCCAGTCGCGCGGCAATACGCGCGATGTCTTGAACGATATCAAGTGTTTGTTCAATCTCGCCGCGGCGGCGCGTGTCGGCAACCAACAACGCCACGCGATCATGGCGGAGCATGATTTGATTTCGATCACAGGATGGTCGCACCAACCATGCTCGCACAAGTCGCCGACCCATGGCGGTGCGCGGCGACTCCAAGCACGCGATCAATGAGCCCTCGGTGGATTGACTACGCATGGTGCGTTCCACTTCAAGCGAGCGCAGCGATGCAGCATCCATGATGAGCGAGTGTGAATGCTCAACAGGAAGCGGCGGTCGTAGATGCGACAACGCGGCGCCATTGCCCGCGGCTTGCGTCTCTATGAAATAGCGAAGCAATGCGCCGGCGGCGGCCGTGGCGGCGCCATCATTCGTTAAGCCAAAGCCGCTTAAAGCAGCCACTTTGTAGTGCTTTTGTAACAATTGCGCGGCGTCGTGCGCGGCAAAATTCCAAGCCGGTCGCTCAAGGCACGACTTCACCAAAGTGGCCGCATGCTCCTTGCCCGCAAAACCTTCGGGCAGCAATAATTCCGCGGGCTCCAAACGCGCGATCAAATCAAGCCATTCATTCGTGGCCACTGTGAAAACTTCAAACGCCCCGGTGGAAATTTCTGCCGATGCAATTCCAACGCTTGCGCCGTCCGCGCTTATGGCCACGGCGGCAACGCGGTTCGCGGCGCCGGCGTCAAGCAACGCTTCATCAACCAACGTGCCTGGAGTCACAACACGAGTGACCGCGCGCTCCACAACTCCCTTGGCGTCCCTTGCGTCTTGAATTTGTTCGCACACCGCAACGCGAAATCCTTGCTCAACCAGGCGGCGCAAATATCCCTCGGCGGCGTGGTGGGGAACGCCAGCCATGGGCACGCCCTTCGTGCGCTCGGTTAAAGTAATTCCAAGCGCGCGCGAAGCCGTGACGGCGTCCTCGTCAAAGAGTTCGTAAAAGTCGCCGATGCGAAAGAAAAGCAGGCAGCCCGGATGCTCGCGTTTGAAGCGGTCATATTGCTTCATGGCGGGTGTTTCACGGGTGGCAAGACTCATGCATAAAGCATACGAAAGCTTGGTGAAAGTTCAGCGCGCGCGCGTGGTGAATAAAATAAAAACCCCGCATCAAAGCGGGGCGATCAATGGAGTGGATGAGAATCGAACTCATAACCTCTTGAATGCGATTCAAGCGCTCTACCAATTGAGCTACCACCCCCGCGCGACATGTGAGTCGGAGAGTCTAATCTGATCAAGGTCCAATCGCCACCACAAACGCCACGTGATTTCAAAGGCAGTTATGCTGTTTCGGTGGACACACAATGGCTTTGGATTGCGTGCGGATTGATCGCTGTGGCAAGCGTGTTTGGTGGATTTTTGCCGACGCTGATTCGCTTGACGCATCAGCGAATGCAGATCGCGCTTTCATTTGTTTCGGGCGTCATGCTTGGCGTGGCGTTCTTTCACATGTTGCCCCACGCCATCATGGAAATTTCCGATCAAGAAAATTCTTCGGGCAATCAGTTGGAGCATCACACAATCAATCCAGTCATGCTGGCCGCAGCGCTTGGTTTTCTGGCCATGTTTTTTTTGGAACGCTTCGCAAGTTTCCACCAGCATGATGTGGTGGAGGAGTGCGACACGCATGACCATGCACATGCACACCAGCATTCTCATGGCGTGACTCCGTTGACATGGTCGGGCGCGGCGTTGGGGCTTTCATTGCATAGTTTGCTGGAAGGTGTGGCGCTGGCTTCAAGTATTTCGTTAGCCGCCACACTGCATCCTGGCGCGGGATTGGCGGGGCTTGGAACATTTCTTGTCATTGTGCTGCACAAACCCTTTGACGCTATGACGCTTACCACATTGCTGCGCGCCGGTAAATCAAGCTCCCGCAAATTGCATGTCGTCAATATTCTATTTGCGCTGATTGTTCCAATTGGCGCCGCGCTTTTTTTATTAAAGACCGGTGGTGGCGATCCAACATTCACCGCCTACGCCTTGGCCTTCTCCGCGGGATCGTTCTTGTGCATCGCGGGCAGCGACTTGTTGCCGGAGTTGCACTTTCATTCTCACGACCGCGTGCGACTTTCGTTGGCATTGGTCCTAGGCTTGGCCATCGCTTGGGGCATTGGCAATTTGGAAAGCATGTCGCACAGCGATGAGCACGGTCATTCACACCAATCCACGCCCGCGGCCCAGCCACCGAGTTCCTTGCAACACGCCGACCACCCGCACGATCATTCAACAGAAAGTCACGCACCATGAAAATTGAAAAAGTGTTGGCCGAACTCAACCGCTTGCGACACGATTTGGAGAAAGACCCCAAGGACATGGAGTGGTTCGCCTTGCACCACACCTTCTGCTTTGTGAGCTACAAAATAGCTGAATTTCAGCGTTATTTGGATGAATCCGTGAAGCCTGGTGAATGCCCGGATGAGTGATGGCCGACCCCATTGAATGACCAAACCATGCTCAACGCATGATCAATACATGAGCAACCCCAGCGCCGACCAAGGGTCGCGTTGAAACCGCCGCGCCAGAGAAAATGCTTCACCTATCTGGCGCAACACCTCTATCATCTCGCCCTCCATGCCTGAATATCGCGACACGCTACAACTGCCCGCAACCGACTTCGCCATGAAGGCGAATCTGTCGCAATCCGAACCCAAGACGCTGCAGCGATTCACTGAGATGAATTTTTATGAGCGCGTGAATTCCGCGCGAGCCAACGCGCCCATCTTCCGATTTCATGATGGACCGCCATACGCCAATGGGCCAATCCATGTTGGCCACATGGTGAACAAGGTTCTCAAGGACATGGTGGTGCGCAGCCGCCTGATGGAGGGCATGCGTTGTCCATACACGCCAGGCTGGGATTGCCACGGACTTCCAATTGAGCACCGCGTGCTGACTGAACTTTCCAAAAAAGGAAAGATGAAGGAGCTTGACGCGTTGCCAGCCAATGAGAGGCGCGTTGCTATTCGCGCGGCGTGTGCCAGCGACGCGGTGAAGTTTATTCAGGTGCAAGCCGATGGCATGAAACGCTTGCTGACATTCGCGGATTACGAGCATCCATATCGCACGCTTGATCACGCTTACGAAGGCGCCACGCTTGAATTGTTCGCCACATTGGTGGAGCAAGATATTGTGTTTCGCGAGCGAAAACCCGTGCATTGGAGCATTGCCAATCGCACGGCGCTGGCGGAGGCCGAGCTTGAATATGAGGACCGCGAGGACCCCAGCATTTGGGTTGACTTTGAGGCCGCCGACCGCGAGGCGGTTGCAAAAGTGTTCGGCGTTGAACTTGATTCAACTCCCAGCTTCATGATTTGGACCACGACACCGTGGACGTTGCCCGCGAATTTGGCCATCGCCGTTGGCGGCGCGTACAACTATTCGCTGGTTCGAATTGATGGCGGTGAAAGCATTATCGCCAGCGATATGATTGAAAAAGTTTCCAAGGCGATTGGCGCCGAGAAGGTGGAGCGACTTGGCGAGACCACGGGCGACAAACTTGTGGGTTTGCAGTACACGCATCCGTTCTGTGATCGTGTGGGAAAAATAATCGCCGCGCCGCATGTCACTCTTGAAGATGGAACCGGTCTTGTGCACACCGCGCCTGGCCACGGCGAGGAAGATTGGCGCGCTGGTCGCAAGGAAGGTCTTGAGGCTTATTGCCCGGTGCGCGACAATGGAACATATGACGATTCTGTGCCGGAGTGGTTGCGCGGCGTCTCTATTTGGGAGGCCAACAAAACCATTCTGGAGCACATCACCAAGAGTGGACATTTAGTGCACCACCTCATGTTCACCCACAGTTATCCCCATGATTGGCGCAGTAAAACGCCTGTTATTTTCCGGGCCACCGAGCAGTGGTTCATAGGTGTGGACCGCAAAGTGAAAAATTCCGGGCGCACTCTTCGCGAGCTTGCCAGCGAAGCGGTGGAGAGCAAGATTGAATTTGTTCCAGAGTGGGGTCGCAACCGAATGCGCGGCATGATTGCATCGCGTCCAGATTGGTGCCTGAGTCGTCAGCGATCTTGGGGTTTGCCAATTCCCGCGTTCAAGTTGGCCGATGGTTCCACGTTCATGACGCCCGCCAGCATTCGCGCCGTGGCCAAAGTCATGCGCGAGCATGGTTCCGATGCGTGGTTCAAGCGCACACCGCAAGAATTGTTGGCGCATTACAACAGCGCGCAAGATGTGAACGCCCCAAAAGATTTCAACAGCGCGTCGCTTGAAAAGTTGTTTGACATTTTCGATGTGTGGTTTGAAGCTGGTTCAAGTTGGCACTCAGTCATGCAGGAGCGCGGCCAAGGATTTCCAGCCGAGTTGTATTTAGAAGGCAGCGATCAACACCGCGGCTGGTTCCAACTTTCCATGTTGCTGGCGCTGGCCTCCACGGGTCAGCCACCATTTCGCCGCCTTGTCACCCATGGTTTCGTGGTGGACAAAGATGGCAAAAAGATGAGCAAAAGCCTTGGAAACACCATTGATGTGGAGAATATTCTGAAGGAATTTGGCGCCGATGTGTGCCGTTGGTGGGTGAGTGGGTTGGCGTATGAAACCGACATCCGCATGGACCTTGAGTTTCTCAAGACAGCGGGCGAGGCCTATCGCAAAGTGCGCAACACGATTCGTTTCTTATTGAGCAATCTTGGCGATCTTCCAGCCGCAACGGATTGGCGCGGCGCATGCAAGAGCGTTGAGCCTGAATCGATCGATGGCTGGGTGCTTGGCGAATTGTCCGGGCTTGAGAAGGATGTGCGCGAGGCGTATGTGCGTTTTGATTTCCGCGCCGCGCACTTGGCGCTGTATGCGTTCTGCAATGAGACGCTCTCCTCCATGTACTGCGTGGCGGTCAAGGATCGCTTGTATTGCGATCGACCAGATTCGCATCGCCGCCGTCGCTCGCAAATTGTCATGCGCGCGTGCGCCGAAACGCTTTCAAGATTGCTGGCGCCAATCATGGCGCACACCGCCGACGAAATCTATCGCACCATGAACGCCGGCGATGTGTCGGTGCACGAGCAACCCTATTTGAACATTCAATTTCAAGCTCACGCGGATTGGTCCAAGGTCATGGACGCGCGCGCCGCGGCCTTGAAGGCGCTTGAGGAAGCCAAGGCGCGTGGAATTGAAAACACCTTGGACGCTGGTTTGGTCATGCCCGACTCCGATGGCACTTTAAGCAAATTTGCCGATGATTTCGCTGATATTTGCGGAGTGTCGCGCGCCAAGTTTGACCAGACCGCAAGTGCTGTGCAAGTGAATGATCTGCGCGAGGCGCCGCGCTGCGAGCGCAGTCGTCGCCGCGATGAAACCGTGTGCATGAGAAGCGATGGAGGACTGTTAAGCGATCGTGACTTTGACGCGGTCAGCGCGTTCAAGGCGTTGCATCCAGTTGCATAAATGCGCACGCGTGGAAACACAGGATGACGTAGAAGTTTGATAAACCAAGGCACAGATACGCGCGCCACTACACAAGTTTGAATAATTCTTTTACAAGGACCCACTATGAGCGAACCACTACCAGCTATTGCCTACGACCTGTTTTCCAAAATTGATTTGCGCGTGGCCACCGTGCTTTCCGCCGAGGCGCACCCCAACGCCGACAAATTATTAAAGTTAAAACTGGACGACGGCACGCCCGAAGGCAGGCAAGTGTGCGCTGGAGTGCGTGCGTGGTACGACCCCGCGACGCTGGTTGGAAAGCAAGTTGTGATTGTGGCCAACTTGGAACCGCGCATGTTGCGCGGTGAAGTGAGCGCCGGAATGATTCTTGCCGCGAGCGACCTGAAGGCCGAGGCCGTGATTGACGCAGACGGGAAGCCGGGCCCCGAAGCACGCGACGTGGTCTTTCTCAGCGTTGACAAGCCCGTGAAAGCGGGCTCTAAAGTTAGCTAAATCGAGCGAAAATGACTTGAAATTGGCTTGCACAACACAGGAATTGTGCGCGTGGAATATGTCAATGCAAACCACGTTTGTCCGCCAATAAGACGCCTTGTCATTTAAATCGCTGTCGATTTAACCAACAGGATCAAGCGGCGGAGTTGGTGCATTGGCGTCCGTTGACTCGGTTGATTCTTTGGTTTGTTTAAATTTATTGCGCTCAGACATGACCGCAAATGAAAATTCATCGGTCATTTTAATTTTATCATTTTCGTCGGAAATGACGCCGCGAAACCGTTGATTGCTAGACAGGCCGTTGAAATCTTCGGCGTACATGGGCAGCACTTCACGCACATGCACGGCCACCAGCGCCAGTTTGTCCGGTGAAGCAATGACAAATGTCCGAGTCGCGTCTGGCGCATTGGCGAAGTCGCCTTGCGGAATGGCAAGAGTTTGTTTGACAAGTTCACTGACAACCGCAGCGTCTTCGCCAAGACCTGAAATGGCGGTAGGCATTTTCATGCCGTACTGCACAAACTTCATATCCGCGCCGCGAATTTGCGGGACAAAATTCACCTTGGTGTTGTATTGCTGCGCCAAAGCTTCCAAACCTTGTTCTTTGGCTGCGGCTTGAATAGCGGGCAAATTGCTTTCAAGCACAGCATATCGAAGCAATTTTTGCTCATCTTGAATCGCCTTGTTTCCTACTTCTTGAGCATTCAAGGCTGCGTGCGCAGGCATGGCCTGCAGAACACGGAACACATAAATGTCGGAGGTGAGCGGGGAGCCACTGGCGACCGACTGATTGGGATCATTTTTGGATTGCGAAGGATCAGGAGCGCGCAGCGGCGGTCCGACCACTCCAACTTGTACAACTCCACGGGTTTCACTTGGCTTTAATTCCTTGGTCATTGAAATCACTTGACCAAATGGAGTTGGTCGCGTTCCAAATCGATCGCTTGTCGCCGCGCCTAATCCAATAATGCTTGCAAGATCACTTATCGGTGTTGGACCAACAGTTTCAACTTGCGGGGTGCTGACACCAAATTGTTTAGCGACATCCGTTGCCAAGGCGGGAAGGCCAGGAAGAGATTGCCAGTCACTTGGCAATTTGGCGTAGATGCCATCCTTGGGCATTGTTCGCGTAAACAATTGAGCCTGGTCTGCGATGAATTTGACAATCTCATTCAGGCGATCCGCGGTGAGTTGATTCAGCACCTGTGTTCGCACTTGTTCTTTGAACAAGTCGTAGTTTGGATCAACTTCGCCTATTTTTGCGCCAAAAGACGTTGGATTTCGAAGAAACGCTTTGCGCAAATCCACATTGGAAAGGCGGGGGTCATTGGCCAATTGGTCGCGTACTTGTTGCGATGGAATGACAAACCATTCCAATTGCAGGATTTCAGGTTGACGATAGCCAACTCCGTGTGGACCTTTTCCTGGTTCCATGTCCGCATTGTCCTTCACAAGTTTTTCAACTTGCTCAGGTGTTGGTTGCGGATCATTTGTTGGAAGCGGCATGTCCGCGGAAAGAACCACCACATCGGCGCTTAAACCAATCAGCGCATTTTGCGCCGAGGATTTCAGTCGAGCCTCGCTCATGCGCGGAGCGCTTTGCGCCAGATTCAACATGCGAACCACGCCGGAAAGTTCCGCCAGCGTTTCATACACCATGGGCGGCTGGCAACCGCCCGCGCGGCACAGTTCGCTCAGCAAGTACATCGATTGCTGCGACATGATTTCGCCGGGCTTTGGTTCACCGCCAGAGATTTTTTGCATTAAGTTTTTACCGTCGGAAGCGCCGCCAACAAGTCCAGCTTGTTTGGCTTCGCGCACCAACAAGTACCACTGACCAGGATTTCCTTTTATGCCAAGATCCGTTGCGAGTGGCAGTTGCAGCACTTCCAACATTTTCAGTTGGCGAGTCAATTTCTGATGCTCAGTGAGCGTGATTTTTTCGCTATTTCCAACCGTGGCCCACACCGCGTTGTTGGCCGCCGATTGCTTGGAAAGTTGCTGAATTGCGCTTGGAACAAGCCAAGTCAGCATGAGCGTCACACTGAAGAACGCGAACAAAGCCTTGTTATATTTTCGCAGAAACTTCAGCATGTGGATTCTCCAAGCAAGATGGGGCGGAAATGAAAGAACCTCCGAGCCTTTCGTAGCCAATGTGGCAACCAAAGACCCGAAGGTTCAACTATTAGCGGTAAAACTCAATGATCAAATTTGTGTTGACATCAAATGGAATCTGATCTGAAGTCGGAAGGCTTGTGACCTTCGCGGACAACTGAGCAGGATTCACTTCAAGCCAACCTGGCACATTGTGACTGGACATGCTTTCCATGTTCTCGCGAACAAGTTTGTGCGTGCCTTCTCGCATTGTGATTTCGTGACCA
>CAIWNO010000483.1 GCA_903914045.1 uncultured bacterium
CAGCCAAGCCAGTTGAAGCCAGTGAAATTTTTGGATGGAGCACGTTGACGGTCGCGGGCACGCTCATTTTCTTCGGCATGTTCTTTGACGCGCTTGATGGCGGCGTGGCCAGACTCACGCGCAGCACTAGCGACTTGGGCGCGCAACTTGATTCGCTGTGCGACATGGTGACTTTTGGCGTGGCCCCCGCCTTCATGATGTTGCGCCTTGTCAGTCATTACTACGGCGCGGAACATGGCACAAATATCCTGGGCCCCGACGCCG
The DNA here is from genome assembly GCA_903914045.1 of uncultured bacterium. Lineage (GTDB taxonomy): Bacteria > Planctomycetota > Phycisphaerae > Phycisphaerales > SM1A02 > SYAC01. Next base: position 265 of record CAIWNO010000483.1, read on the forward strand.
ACAATTTCTACGCCAAAGCAACTTGGACCATTGCCGCGGTGTACATCTGCTGCACCGCGCTGCGTCTGGCGCGCTTCAATTCCGAAACCGTCAATGATGATGTGACGGCGCACATGTGGTTTCGTGGTTTGCCATCGCCCGGGTCAGCTGGTTGCGTGGCCAGTTTAATTTTGCTGCACCAGCACTTGCTGGTCAAGCGCTACGGCGGAGTCTTGCCCCCGCGCATAGAGGCCACTTCCAGTTTGCTTATTCCAGCCATCACACTGTTGTGCGCACTGGCCATGGTCAGCACCATTCGCTATCCGCACGTCATCAACCGCGGACTGCGCGGGCGCAAACCTTTTCCAGTGCTGGTGCAAATTGTCATTCCAATCATCATGGCCGTCTGGTGGTTGCAGGTTGCGTTGGCGATCTGCTTTACAACCTATACGGTGTATGGGCCCGTCGCGGCGCTCACTAAAAAATTCCGCGGTCCCAAAGTTCTTGCACAGGCCGTTGAAGAACCAACTGCGTCCTGACATATGACGCAATGTCTTGAAGTGATTTTCTGATTTCAAATACAAGCCTTGTGGAACCACTTTATTCTTCCATTCACATTTTTTTTAGTCGTGTCTTTTCTGAAACTCAATTCACCCCCGCTGAATTGACGAAGATGCATTTTAAATCTCGCTCTATTTCAGCACGCTAGGATCATTGCATGTCAACCGCGCTTTCAACAGTTCCAAACTCGCTCGGTCGCTTTGGTCCATACGGCGGTCGCTATGTGCCGGAAACATTGGTGCCGGCGCTTGAGCAGCTTGAACTTGCGTACGCGCAGGCGCGCACCGACCCAACATTCACCGCGCAGTTAAATGAATTATTGCGCGACTTTGTTGGCCGTGAAACGCCATTCGCGTTGGCGCCGCAACTCACCAAGCGCGCGGGCGGCGCGCAATTGTGGCTCAAGCGTGAGGACTTGGCGCACACCGGCGCGCACAAAATAAACAACACCATGGGCCAGGCGCTATTGGCGTTGCGCATGGGTCGAACGCGCATCATTGCGGAAACTGGCGCGGGTCAACATGGCGTGGCTACGGCAACGGCGTGCGCGCGCCTTGGTTTACATTGCGAGGTCTACATGGGCGCGGAAGATATTCGCCGCCAAGCGTTGAATGTATTTCGCATGCGCTTGCTTGGCGCCAAAGTGCACTCAGTGGAAACTGGAAGCCGCACATTGAAGGACGCCACCAATGAAGCCATGCGCGATTGGATGGGCAGCGTGGGCGACACGCACTACATCATTGGCAGCGTTGTTGGACCGCATCCATTTCCAATGATCGTGCGCGACTTTCAAAGCGTGATGGGCAACGAGTGCCGCGCGCAATGTTTGTCGGCCACGGGGCAACTCCCCGACGCGGTGATCGCGTGCGTTGGTGGTGGCAGCAACGCAGCTGGAATTTTTTATCCATTTGTGCAAGACGCATCCGTGAAATTGATTGGCGTTGAAGCTGGCGGCCGCAGCACTAAATACGGCGATCACGCTGCGCCGTTGGCGCATGGAAGTCCAGGCGTGTTGCATGGATCGCTTTCGTATGTGTTGCAAGACGCGGCGGGACAAACCGCCGATGTGCATTCATGCAGCGCAGGTTTGGATTATCCAGGCGTTGGTCCAGAGCACAGTTGGTGGAAAGATTCGGGTCGTGTTCAGTATGTGAGCGCCACGGATGATCAAGCGCTTGACGCGTTTCGCATTCTGTCGCAGGAAGAAGGCATTATTCCGGCGCTTGAAACCGCGCACGCGGTGCACGCCGCGCTTGAGTACGCGCGGACACGCCCCGCCACTGAGATTGTGGTGATCAATGTTTCTGGCCGCGGCGACAAGGATGTGACCGAAGCCATTCGATTGCTTGAGTTGCGCGGCGATTCACTGCATGCAAAAATGAAGTGATGTCCTGCC
>CAIWNO010000484.1 GCA_903914045.1 uncultured bacterium
GGATTCACTGGCGGTGCTTGCGATTGCTCCGCGGGATTCGCGGCGCGGCCATCCCAAAATTGACCGCCGGTATATGCGCCAACCCTTTCACCAAGCGTGACACCATTAGGACTAAACGACGCGTAGTTGTATGTGTACGGTTTGCGATCACCAACACGACCGGGAATAATTCCAGGCGTGTCGCAACCAATGGCGTTGATGCGCGAGCTTGGACCAACAAAGCCAGTCTCTGGAGTGTGGCACGCTGCGCATGATTGCCCGATTGGATTTGAAAGCGTGGTGTCAAACACAATGAACTTTCCAAGTTGTTCAATTGGTGTCAGCGGCACAATATTTGGCGGAAGCGGTGGTGGAGGAAGCGGGCCGTCAAGCGAGCTCCACGCGTTGCGCACCAGCATTAAGTCGCCTTCATTCACAACCCCGTCGTTGTTCACGTCTTCTGGGCAACCCGCGCAATTTCCATAACCAACCGCCACGCTCACAATGCCAAGATCAACATAATCAACAACGCCGTCACCGTTGAGATCCGCGCGTGGAAAATCTGTTTGAAGAGCTGAAGTTTTTTGATGCGCTATATTTTTAGTTGGAAAATTTTCCGTGGCGCCAATAATGGCAAGCGCGGAGCCAAGACCTAGCGTTGCGAAAATTGTTGGCATACGTAACGCATGTGGCAAGCGATTTTGATTCACAATAAATTTCATTTTAATAATATATCTTGAGACAGCAAATTATTATATATTCATTTTATAATGGAATTCAATAAGAAAGCAATCGGCGCATTGAGTTCAATTATTTTTTGTGTGACTTTTGCCGCCCATGCGCAAACAGGTCCCACTGCGCAGCCAAAAAATGCGGCTTCTGAGGCGCCAAAGCCGCCTGCAACTCCTGACGGAAATAGGCAAACGCCGCCACCTTCAGACCCCGCAACGCATCTCAGGGGGGACTTGAATCACGACGGCGTGGCTGAATCACAATTACAAATTGAGAAAAGTGAAACTGTTGGACCGCAAAGCGAAGGTTCCGCCGATGAGAAACTAGGCGAGCCCTGGCCGTGGGCGCAAAACGCAATGCTTGGCGATTTGTTTGGCGCGCGTAGCGGTCTTCAAAACGCCGGCATTACTTTTCAAGGAAGCGCCACGCTTGATTTTATAAACGTTCTCGGCGGCGCGCCCGTGAACGGCTTCAGCATGGTTTCATTGCTTGACGCAAATTTGTCTGGTGACACTGAAAGAATGTTTGGTCTAAAGGGCGGTGAAGTATTTTTGGATTTTCAAAGCGCGGCTCAAACACGCCAGCTGAGCGAATTTGTTCCTGACTATTGGGGCTTTGACGCAATTAATTCTTACGGTTCATTCACTGAACTTTCGCAGTACTGGTATCAGCAAGAAATTATTGGCGACCGCCTCATGGTGAAGTTTGGAAAGATTGATTCCAATGTTGACTTTGCCGTTCCATGCACCGGCACCAACTTTCTGAATAGCGCCGCTTACTTTCCTGGCGCGCTTGTGGTGCATATGCCCACCTTTCCGCTTCAGGCCGGCGGCGTGGAAATTTTGACTAAGCCCTTCGAGCATTTCGACGCGCGCGTTGGCTTTTTTGATGGCTCCAACAATTACATCAATCGCACAACTGGCGCCACTGGAGTGAACACTGGTAGCCACGGTCTAGGAAGTTTTCTTTGGGACAACCCAGGCAGTTATTTTTTAATCGCGGAGGCCGGACCAGATTGGACAGTCGGTGGGCACAAGGGAAAGTTTCGCGCGGGTTGGTTTGAGCAGTTGGGCGACACGCAAATCTCTGGCGTGAATGGCAACGGTGTTGGAAATGGTCCGGCTGGAACATACGCCTACGCCAATCAACAATTATTTAATGAAGACCCAGAAGGATTGCAGGGCCTTGAAGTGTTTGGCCAGTTTAGTTGGAGCGATCCCAATCAAAATTCAACGCAGTGGAGCATGATGCTTGGTTCGCAGTGGCAGGGGTTGATCGACGTTCGCCCGAACGACACAGTTGGATTGCTTTGGGCTTTCAACCAATTCAGTGGAAATGACACACTGACAACCGCGCCCGGTTCGTCTGAAACAATTTTGGAAACATTTTATAACGTGCAGGTCACGCCGTGGTTTTTAATTCAGCCCGACATGCAATACATAAGCCAACCCAGTCCTGACTCCGCGCAAAACATTCCTGGCGCGTTTGTGTTCACCATGCGACTTACGTTTGTGTTTTAAATCGCACTGCATTTTCTATTAGCCAACCGCTCAAATAATCGTTGTATGACGCGTGTTCAATTTTGAGCATGCTGTATTCTGCGCTGCATGAGATATAAAATATTTCTATCGATTTTTGTGGCATTCGGAGCGAGTTTTTTAGGTGCAATGATGATTGGCGCGTCTACGCAATCAGTCGCGCCCGCCGCAACAACGCCGCCTGTCGCAACAACGCCGCTCGTTGTAGAAAAAAACGACCAATCAGTCACGCTTGCATGGGCTGATGTGATTGAACAAAACCCAGATCCGAAAGTTGTCACCAACGCGGATTTTTTGCAGCGCATAACCGAAAGTAAATTGCCATGGCGAGTACGGGACAAAACCACTGGTATTGAAATGCTGTTGGTGCCACCCGGAAAATTTCTCATGGGCATGAGTGCCGGTGATGCCGAAGCGCGATACAACGAGAAGCCATCACATGAAGTGACACTGACCAAACCGTTTTACCTTGGGCGCACGGAAGTAACGCAACTTCAGTGGACCAAGGTCATGAAGGTAAACCCAAGTAAATTTAATCAGACCACAGATCACGCCGCCATTATTAAAAAATTAATGAGTGAAGGCGCGAGCCAAAAAGACGCTGAAGCCAAAGCCGCACTTATGCCTACGACCAACGAGATGTATCCCGTTGAAGAACTTTCTTGGAATCTCTGCCAGGAGTTTTGTGCAAAGACAGGTTTGAGTTTGCCAACCGAGTCACAGTGGGAATACGCGTGTCGCGGCGGCTCAACAAGCGCGCGCTACGGTTCTGTGGATGATATTTCGTGGAACTCTCGTAACTCCGTTGGCCACACAAACACCGTTGCTATGAAAGCTCCCAACTCACTTGGCTTCTACGACATGCTTGGAAATGTTTGGGAGTGGACGCAGGATTGGCATGCCACATATTCCGCGGACAACGAGGTTGATCCAACGGGAGTGAAAGAAGGAACACAACGCGTGTTGCGTGGCGGTGGATTTGTGATAGGGCCGGTTGCGTGTCGCGTTTCCTATAGGGCTTACGGAAATCCCGATGGCAGCGGTATTGGTCGCGGTGGATTTCGCGTGGCAAGAGCGCCGTAATTTTTATTTGCGGCGCTTGCTTGTGGCGCTGAATTGCGGCGTTCAAAATCTTTCATATACCCCGCACACTGACGCGACTCAATCACGCGCGCACAATGGCGACAATGGGCGCGGCGCCCGGCGCGCATTGATGCTCGGTGCCACCAGATACAAAGATGGCGGGATCAAGCGTGATGGATGCAATGACCGCGCCCACCGCCGCGCGCGAATGTCGTTCGTAATTAATGTCGGCGTCGGAAAGCATGGTGTTGCGTCGGCCATAGATTTCACCGTTGGGGCTGGCCTCACCCTTGGCGAATACGCTGACAATTTGACGTGTTTGTTCTTGCGATGGATTGCAATCAAAAACCATTCCGGCATTTCGAAGCGTGGCGCGAACGCCGTCGGCGTCGATTGCATTTTGCAACACGCCGTGACCCACTTGAAAATCGCTGCAGGCATTGACGGAGTTGCCAAACAACAGCACCTCGCAATTTTTCACCTCGCCGCCGGCGGAAGTCAACGCGACAGATGAGAACAGA
>CAIWNO010000485.1 GCA_903914045.1 uncultured bacterium
CTTCCTCTTCGTGGTGGCTCATTAAACTAATGAACACCGCGCTGAGGAACATGAACACGAACGCTTGCAAGAACGCGACGAAGAGTTCCATGAAAGTAATCAAGATTGCGAAGATGCCGGACACCAGCGTCACGCCGGCGGTGGCAAGACCGCTGTTGGTGCCGGCCCAAGTCATGCCGCCAAACATCAACAATGTCGCGAGCAATGTGTGCCCGCCAAACATGTTGGCGAAAAGTCGAATGCACAATGCGGCTGGCTTGATGACAAGCCCCAGCACTTCCACCACGAAAATAATTGGCACCACAAGCCAAAGTCCCTTTGGACCCGCGACCAATTCATGGCCGCCACACAAATGTTCCAGCCAACCCTTCACGCCAAGTTCGCGGAAGCCGTGCGCTTGAATCACAATGAACACAAAGAACGCAAGCACCGCGTTCACCGCGATATTGGCCGTGGCCGTTCCGCCCACCACCGCAAGTTGCGCGTCTTGAATCCAAGTTCCAGTGATGGCTTGCATGTCCTGCATTGGAACCATGCCGATTAAATTCAGCGACAAAATAAGGAAGAACAGCGTGAGAAGAAACGGCGCGAATTTGTGCGCGTCTTTCTTGCCCATCATTGGCGTCAACATGTCGTCGCGCAGATACAGGCACATGACTTCGATCACTTGCGCAATGCGGCCGCGCGATAAATAGCGGCGATGACCCAGCGCCTCTTTGCCCGTGGAAATATTTTTGCTGGCGTACAGCAACACCGCCATGAACGCGATCAATCCAACAAACAGCGTGACCACTTGCAGCGTGAGACCGTTCAGCGGAATTTGTCCGCCAATGCGAACAGGCGCATCAAGCACGTGACTAACTGGATTGTTGCCGGAGGCGAGTAGGAATTGCATGATTGATTCTGAAGTACGTTGAGTGAACAAGATTGATGCGCGAATGAAATGTTCAAGCGCGCCGCGTGAAAGTGAGAGGCGGAAATTACTTCCTTTATTGTTTCCGTGTGGAAGCTGTCTGCCGTGAAACTGATTTCGACACGATGATGGCTTCCGCAAGAAGTCCAACCATGGCCCAAACCACCCCTCCAACCAGCACCGTAAGGGCGGGCAGATGGGAGAAGAAGTATATAGAGATGAGCAGAATTGGTGCCCCAAGAACTCGCACAACTGTGCTGCCCAGCCACCAGAGCATCCAGTCGCTGGCGGGGCGGCGCTTCCAAGGCTGCATGCCAAAGAAAATGACCGCCCACAAGATGGTGATTGCGCCAGATGACGCGAGCAATCCACGGGCGGATTCGGCTGGCGCCTGCCAATTTTCCCAGGGCAGTTTTTGTGTAAATACCGACAGCATAAGCATTAACAAAAATAACCCAGAGACTTGATTGACCGGCAATGCAAAGATGGGTTCACCTTTAAGGGGGCCAGACTGGGAAGTTTGCGCTTGCGCCGTGGCCGATCCAGAAAGCGTTCCTTGCGTGGGACTGTCTATAGATGAATGCCCTGAAGATAAATGCCCAGGGCGCAACGAAGGCGGTTCTGGCGCCGAAACTGGGGGCTGGATTTGTTCAGAATCAGCCATTTTTGCCGCCGTTTTGTGGTTTTTTGCCCGGGCCTTCTAGTTCACTGTTCAATTTCAGAGCACTTCTTAGAAAAGTGGTAATTCCAACCAACACGCCCGCGCCCGCGCCACCAATAATTCCCCAGTGGCCCAAGTTTGGAAAAAGATAGTCCGCGCCCCACCCCAGCGCCACGCCAGCCACCACCTGGCTTGAAAATTCCCAACCCAGCGCCGCCATTTTCCAACCAATGCGGGTTTCCTTTAGGTCGCGATTGCGCCGCGCGGCGGGTGAAAGCGGAATCAATCGCTTGGGGGAAAATGGCGCAAGTCGGTCGCGGTTGGCTTCGCCGCCTGAATCTGTGGTTGAATCGCGGCGTGAATCGCGATCGCCATCACGCTGCGAATCCGAATCAAAGTTGTTGTCAGAGGCTGGCATGGATTTCATGGAAGCCTACACTTCAACGCCAATCACTGAGACACCCCTATGGCAATTCCAGACGACCAAATTATTGATGTGACTGAGAGCAAACTCAACCGCTCCGAGAATCTTTTTGTTGTGTCGGTGTTCAAGGGACTTGGCACCACCATGCGCCACGCGTTTGAAAACTTTGGCCGCAACGGTTCCACCAAGAAAAATATTTGGGTGGTGCAATATCCAGAGCAGAAGCGCGACGATCGCCCTGTTGAGGAAGGCGGACAGTTCCGTCC
>CAIWNO010000486.1 GCA_903914045.1 uncultured bacterium
AGAAGGCGGCGACATGGCTTTACGCGCCATGGTGTGCATTGACGAAATCCGCGGTCGACTTGCGGAAGTATTTTCCCTGAAGACCTACAAGATTGATCACGTGGTGCACGGCGCAATCGCCAGCGCCGCTGTGTACGGCGCCATCCTTGGCGCAACGGCGGATGAAATTGAGGGTGCCATTGGCATGTTCGTGGCGCACGCCATTCCGTGGCGCGCCATTCGCGCTGGCAAACAGTTGAGCGATTCAAAGGGCGCAAGCGCGGCCATTAGTACTGAGTTCGCGGTGCTGTGCATGCAGCGATCCATGCGCGGCTTCATGGGTCCGCGCGACATCTTTCGTAATCCGGAAAATATGTTTCGCCAGTTTGTGAACACAACTGGCGACAGTCCGTTTGATTTGCATTTGTCCATGTCAGGCGATGATTTTGCCGTGATGGGAATGCATTTTAAACTTGGCTTGTATGAGCACCAAAGCGCGGGCGCGCTGCAAGGCGTGATTGATCTTGTGCAACGACATCCGGAGTTGGCGGAAAAACCTGACTCCATAAAAAGTATTGTGATCACCGCATATGAACCCGCCTTTGGAATTATTGGCGATCCCGCCAAGCGCGATCCAAAGACGCGTCAAAGCGCCGATCATTCCATGCTGTATATCGTGAGCACATTGCTGCGCAAAGCGATTGAGTGTGTCGCGTCCAACGGTCGCGCTGGTCTTGGCGCAAGCTGTGACGACGCGTGGAAAAATCTCATGTTGGAGCCGGAGGATTATGGAGCGGAGGCCATCTTTAATCCAAGCACGCGCGCGCTGATGGCCAAGATTCAATTTGAACATGGTGGCGCAGAATTTGATCAACGCTATCCCGAAGGCATTCCGACCCAGGTGAAGATCACCACGGATCAATCGACCCACGACAGCGGACTTGTCATGTTCCCTGGCGGCCACGCGCGCAATACCACGGCGAATTTGCAGGACATTCTTGCCACCAAGTTCTCCATGATGGGCAAACTGGGCGTAAAGAAGAGCAAGGGTCTGATTGCGACGCTGGGCGAACTTGGTTCGCTCAATCGCAAACAACTTGCCGCGTTGTACGACTTTGAGTTGCTTGATGGCGGAACATTTGAGTGAGCATTGAAAAATGTTGTGCGCTACCCGCGCAACATGGTTGAACTTATTTTTTAATGCGCACCGGCATTTCGTGCTGAGGCGGCAACTGCTTCATCAATATGTCCACCGCTTGCTCCAGTTGCGTGTCGCGGCCTGCTTGTTGATCTTGCGGCAACCACTCCAGAACAACATCAGGTGCCACACCTTGGTTTTCCACTTTGTAGCCGCGCTTTGGCGTCCAAAATCCGTAACTGGGTTGCGTGGACATTCCGCCATCCATGAAATTTTTGTCGCCATCAATGCCAACCACTCCACCCCATGTGCGCGTGCCCACAAGGGTAGTGCCATTCACGGAGCGCATGGACTCTGGAAAAATATCTCCGTCGCTTCCCGCGCCTTGGTCCATCAACACCACAATGGGTCCGTCAATCACGCGTGTTGGATACGGTTCAATACGACCCTCACGTGGAACGGTGTAGGCCCACGGCTTGCGTGAAAGTTTTTCCACCAACAATGAACTAATGTAGCCACCACCATTTTCGCGTATGTCCACCAGCAAGCCTTTGCGATCGGTCTGCGGATAAAAAGTCCGCATGAATGAAATCAAGCCGTCGGAATCCATGTCAGGCAAATGAATGTAAGCAAGTTTTCCACCTGACAATGTGTCGACCATTTTTCGATTGTGTTCCACCCAATCGAAGTACCGCAGCGAGTGGTCGCTTGAAGGCACCGTGACCTCGATCACGTTTGCATTTTTGCCGCTGGCCGAATCCGCGATCAACAACTGCACATCTTTGCCGCCCTTGTCCACCAGCAACTCGGCTGGATCTTTATTGACATCCAACTTCTTGCCATCAATGGCCACCAGAAACTGCCCCGCTTTCACTTGCCGAAATGGTTTTGCCAAAGGACTTTCCGCGCCGCCGATTGCTGAAAAATCAGGCAAAATGCGTGTGATTTTCCACCCGCCGTCGGCTTGCTCCAAGTCAACGCCAAGCGAGCCAACGGACACGGACGCCGTGTCTGAAAAATCATCGCCACCAGAAACATAGGCGTGGCTGTTGCGTAACTCCGACATCAACTCGCCAATCACATCGTTCAACTCAGCGCGCGAGCCAAC
>CAIWNO010000487.1 GCA_903914045.1 uncultured bacterium
GAGCGCGCGCACCTGAACTTGGGCCACACATTTGCGCACGCCATTGAATCGCTGTTGCATGATCAAGTTCACCATGGCGAGGCGGTTTCCATTGGGTTGGTGGCCATGGCGGCGGCAAGCCAAGCGGCAGGATGGTGGCCGGACGCCGACAAATTTCAACTTTCCAAGCGGTTGGCCGATCTGGGTTTGCCAATCAAGGTGCCAACGGCCGTCGATCGAAACCAACTTAAAAACGCTATGAAACTAGACAAAAAAGGGCAATCTGGCGCTGTTCGCCTGGTGCTTCTCAAAGGTCTTGGCCGTCCTGGTGTGCTTGATGCGGCCAGCGAGCACGTGATTCACGCTGGCCTAGATGCTATTGGCGCCTAAGCCAAGAACAGCGTGGAAACGGCTCCCATTCACATCGCTCAGCGGTGCGTAATTGCCAAAAATTGACTCGGTGTTTGGCCAGAGACGGGTATGAACTTTGGCAACAACATTGCAATTACTTTGGAAGAACTTGGACCCAATCAACCGATAAAGCAGAGCACTCGCGCGAAGCCGGAGGCTTCAAATGTGTGCGACCCTCGGCCTGGGTTTGGCTGACTTTCTTGAGACGACCTGAGCAGGATGCGTAGCGTCGCAATTGTGAATCAAAAAGGTGGCTGTGGCAAAACCACAACCGCTATTAATTTGGCGGCAACGCTTGCGGCTAAAAATCGCCGCACGCTTTTGGTGGACATGGATCCGCAAGGTCATTGTGGAATTGGTCTTGGTGTTCCTGAAGATCGAATTGAACATGGCTTGGCCGAGGCGCTCTTGTCAAATCCACCGGGCGGCGCCGATCCCGACGCGATGTTGTGGGAAGTTGCAAAAAATTTACGCTTGGCCCCAAGCACCCTTTCTCTTGCTGGCCTAGAAGCCGCGCGTGGTGGTCTGGCGCATTTACCCGACCGCGACGCGCGTCTTTCACAATTTCTTGATCGCCTTGCGGATCGATTTGATTGGTGCGTGATTGATTGTCCGCCAACGATTGGCTTGCTCACGTTCAACGCGTTGCGCGCCGCGGATGAGGCCATAATTCCTGTGGAAACTGGCTTCTTTTCGCTTAAAGGCAGCGAGCGTCAAGCCGCGGCGATTCAAGCCATGTCCACGCGTCTAGAGCGCGAATTGCCTTTGCGAATTTTGCCAACACTGCATAGACCAAACGCAAAGTTGGCAACCGATTTGTTGGCGGCCATTGAGCGTCGCCATGGCATGCTCACCATGCCGCTTGTGATTCGTGAACATGAATCATTGCGCGAGGCGGCTGGCTTTGGTCAACCCATTACTGAGTACGCGCCGGGCTCGGAAGCCTGCCGTGATTTTATTGTGCTTGTGGATTGGCTTGACGCAAATCCAGTTGCATGCACGCGTACAAAAATAAATCCGATCAGCGCCGCGCGTGTTGAACTTTCGCTGGATGACGCCGCACCCGTAAGCACTGCGGCGACAAGCGGTGAACGCATGGCGGATTTGTTGTCACGCATTCGTCAACAGGCCGCCGCGCCAATTTCGCCCGTGCCGCCAATCATGTCCGTTGAAAGCATTTCGCAAATGGAAACTCCGGTGATTGGAGATCAACTTTGAGCGAATTTGACGAGAGATTTGATCGTTTGACCTCGCTTTTTTTAGGCGACAATTCTGCGGCCGATGCCAATGAAATGTGCTTTGAACCAGTCAAGCAAGCGCCGCTGCGCGAAAGTTTAATCACGCCGCTACTTGCCGGAAATTTGCCGGTGATGGCTTCCCCTTGGCTCACGCATGTGGCGGCGCGTTTGCGCGAGGGTCCAGCCGCGTTGTTGCGCGTCAGCGCCGACGGCATTCAGTGTTCGCTGCTTGACACCAAAGGTCCAGCCGAAAGCGAGGACAAGGATTTTGCCATCTGGTTGTTGCGAGCCGCGGCCATGGTGCGACATTGGTTTGTCACACCATCAAGCGCGCAAGGCGC
>CAIWNO010000488.1 GCA_903914045.1 uncultured bacterium
AAGACCGCGCCCGGGCGGACTGTCGGCGCTCCACAGCGCGGTGCTGGTGGAAAAATGCAACCACGCTTCAATGGGTTTAGTGGCTTGAAACCAAGCGAAGCCAACCATTTCGTTTTTAATTTGCAGCGGCTCAACTCCAATTGAGGTGCTACTGAATGGAATTGTTTTGGCCGCGGTTTGCACCAACGGTCCAAGCCTGGAATCCATGCGCGTCAATGAAAGCGATTTAATTTGGCCGCTTGGTTTCACTTGGTTGTTTTGCGCAACTGGAAGTGGCTGGCCATTGAGATCCGTTGAACCAACAAACATCCACCCTGGAATTGATTTATCCAAGAATCCGTCGACCACAAACACAGCGACGCAAATGGCAATGATCCATGTTGTGACTGACCACTGCGGCAAGGCAATGCGTGGTTTGGAGCGCTGTCTCATCCAGTCACGATTCTCAAAGGCCATGCTTGAAGCCTAACCATTTTCAAGCGGCGCGTGAACATGAAAAACACCGCTGTCGCAGCCACAGCGCAAGCATGGATTAATGGCGGGCGCTGAAATAACTTCGCCATAGTTGGACAAACGCGCCCCTTGCGCAACACGGCTGCATGTTGGCATGATGCGCCAGTGAGCCAACCCACCGCAGACGCATTCCGTGTAGAGAACCTGCACAAATCATTTGGCGACCTGCATGTCCTGCAAGGCGTTGACATGCGCTTTCCCCGCGGCAAAATCACGGTGGTGCTTGGCGCAAGTGGTTGCGGAAAGAGCGTGTTGCTGCGGCATTTGGTGGGTTTGGAAAAACCGGATCAAGGAAGCGTGTGGTTTGGCGACACGCGCATAGATGACATGAGCGAGCGTGAATTGATCGCGCCGCGGCGGCACATTGGCTATTTGTTTCAACAAGGCGCGTTGTTTGATTCGCTAACCGTACATGACAACATTGCGTTTGCGCTGGTTGAACATGGCGTGGCCACGGGCGATCAAGTGAGTGTTATGGTGGCGCATGTGCTGCATTTGGTTGGCTTGACCGACAAGATACATGTCATGCCGGCGTCGCTTTCTGGTGGTCAACGCAAACGCGTGGCCTTGGCGCGCGCCATTGTTATGCATCCTCAAGTGGTTTTGTATGACGAACCCACCACTGGACTTGATCCCATCACCAGCGATGTGATCAACGAACTCATCATGAAGTTGGCGCGCGAGTTGAGCATGACCAGTATTGTGGTGACGCACGATTTGGCCAGCGCCTTCAAAGTGGCTGACCGAATCATCATGTTGCACAATGGCCGCGTGGAACTTGCGGGCACGCCTGAGCAAGTGCGCGCGTCGACATTGCCGGTGGTGGCGCGCTTTCTGAATGGCAAGGCCAGCCCCGAGGAACTTGCGGAGATTGAAGCGTGATTCGCTGCTGTTCTTGCGCGCATGCCGCACACTTTCCACGGGCGCTACCACGCAATGCAATCCTGTTCGCAATGGTGCGCCCACGCATGGCGCTGTTGATCTCTCTACTATAAGAATTACTCCATGAAATCATCGTCACGAGATTTTGTTGTCGGTCTGTGCTCCATCATTGCCATGGCTGGGTTCGCGTTCATGCTGCTGCTGTTTGGCGAACTCACGTGGCTGTTTCAAAAGACATATCCAATTCAGGTGCATGCCAACACTGCCGCGGGCTTGCGTGAGGGCAGTCAAGTGATGCTTGAAGGCGTGGTGATTGGACAAGTCAGCTCCATCTCCATTGAGGCGCAAGAGGAAAACCCGGTGCGCATGACGCTTGCCATTTATGAGAAGGCGAAATTGCCGGCGGGCGTTGTGCCCAAAATTAGCGCGGGCCTGATCAGTGGCGGAAGCAAAATTGATTTGAAGATTCCAGCCACCTATGTCAAGAGCGATGGCGTGATTGACCCCGCGAGCCGCATGGTATTGGTGGCTCGATTTACCACCATCACCGACCGATTGGACGACATTGGAAGTGGCGTGGAGCGCGTTGTCGCGGGCGCGCAGGCGTGGCTTGGCGACGAACAAATGCGCGCCGATTTTAAGAGCGCCGTGTGGAAAGCCAATGAATTAATAACGCAAGCCACCGCCACGGCCGACGGCATCACCAAACTGTCCGCGCAATTGCAAAGCGATTCACATGAGTTGCTCAAGCAAGTGGCGCC
>CAIWNO010000489.1 GCA_903914045.1 uncultured bacterium
CAACCAAGGTTGAAACCGACGCGTGCTTTGAGCGCATGCAGAAAATTTTCTTGCAGCATTGCCCGCGCAAAGTGGGCGATGGCGGCACCAAGTTGGCGCTGGGCAGCCATAATGCGCGCAGTATTGCGGCCACGTTGGCAACGGCGGAGCAATTGGGTTTGCCCCCCGCCGCCATTGAATTGCAAATGTTGCACGGCATGGCTGACGCTTTGAAGTTTGCGGTTTCCGATATGGGTTTGCGCATCCGTGAATATGTTCCAGTGGGTGAAATGATTCCAGGCATGGCGTATTTGGTGCGTCGGCTTTTGGAGAACACCAGCAATGAAAGTTGGCTCAAGGCTGGCTTCATGGACAACGCCGATGTGTCGGTACTGTTGGCGTCGCCGCACGAAAAGATTTCCGCAGCGCATAATAAAACAGAGCAAGAACGATTGGCACTGGCCGCGGACAAACACAAACTTTCGCACTCGCATCCTGATGTTGGCAATGGCCGCGCGTTCTTCACTGAACCATACCGAAACTTTTCCGTGTCTAGCGCGCGCGAACAATTTGCGGTGGCCATTAGCAAAGCTAGCGTGCCGGTTGGAATTAAAAATGTTTCCGCGCAAATTGCGCGTGACGCTGTTGGCTTGCTTGCGGCGGCGTATCCCGCGTGGCGTGACAGGCCATTCACACAGCGCGCCGACACTTTGGTAAAGGCTGCGGCCGCCATGCGCGCTCGCCGCGACGAATTGTGCGGCGTGATTATTCGCGAGGCAGGCAAAACGTGGCGCGAAGCCGACGGCGACATTTGCGAAGCGATTGATTTCTGCGAGTACTACGCGCGACAAGCCGCTGGCTTGTTTGACCGCGCCAGATTGGGCCGTTTTGTAGGCGAATTGGATGAAATCACCTATCAACCACGCGGCGTGTGCGCCGTCATTAGTCCGTGGAATTTTCCGCTGGCCATTTGCTGTGGCATGACCGTTGCCGCGCTGGTGACTGGCAACACCGTGGCGGTGAAACCCGCGGAACAAACCGTGGGCATCGCAAAAATTATGTGCGACATTTTGTGGAGCGCCGGTGTTCCGCGCGAGTGCCTGGCGTTCTTGCCCGGCCCTGGCGAAGAAGTTGGCGCGGCGTTGGTGCGCGATCCGCGCGTGGCGTTGATCGCGTTCACTGGCAGCAAGGGCGTTGGTCTTGACATTATTCAAGCGTGCGGCGTAGTCACACCACAGCAGGAAGCCGTGAAAAAAGTTGTGTGCGAAATGGGCGGCAAGAACGCCATCATTGTTGACGCTAGCGCCGACCTTGATGAGGCTGTGCTTGGAGTGCGCCAAAGCGCGTTTGGTTTTAGCGGACAAAAATGTTCCGCGTGCAGCCGCGTGATTGTGGTGGACAGTGCGCACGACGCGTTCTTGCACCGGCTTGTTGAGGCCACGCGTTGCTTGACCGTGGGCGATCCAATGTTGCCAGGCACTGATGTTGGGCCCGTGATTGATCAAGAGGCCGAGAATAAAATTCGCCACTACATTGAGATTGGCAAGAGTGAAGGCAAACTTGAGTTGCAGTTGCCCGTGCCCGCTGGACTGGAAGAGCGCGTTGGAAAACCATTTGTTTCTCCCACTATTTTCAGTGGAATTCGGCCCGAGCACCGTCTTGCCAACGAGGAAATATTTGGTCCCGTGCTTGCGGTTATTCGCGCGAGCGATTTTGATGAGGCTTTGAAGATTGCCAACGCCACGGCGTACAAACTCACCGGAGGCGTGTATTCACGCAAGCCAAGCAATCTTGAGAAAGCCAAGCGCGACTATCGCGTGGGCAATCTATATATCAACCGTGGAATTACTGGCGCGCTTGTTGGACGGCAACCATTCGGCGGCTTTGGCATGAGCGGCGTGGGTAGCAAAGCCGGCGGCGCCGACTACTTGTTGCAATTCACGGAACCGCGCGCCATTTGCGAGAACACTATGCGCCGCGGTTTTGCGCCAGGCGTGGATTGATTTTATAAGCACAAAATCAACAGGTATTGCTACATGAGAAATGAGCGCGCATTGTTTCTCGCTAAGTATTGATGAGTTTTCCAGACCCGAAAGCATGAAGCATCGCTTCACAAAAAATTCGCGCACAGTTTTGCGCCAGGCGTGGATTAAATTCCCATTCCAGCAATCAACGGCTCCGAATTGGGACGGAAGCGATCCAGTATTCGATATTGAACCGCCTCCGCAATGTCCTGCGCGCGAATCAATTCAGCGCCGTCTAGATCCGCAATAGTGCGCGCCACTCGGCGAATTTTGTCATACGCGCGCGCGCTTAAACCAAGTTCGGTCATGGCTTGTTGCACAATGGATCGGCTTTCATCATCAAGCACTGCAACGCGATCAA
>CAIWNO010000490.1 GCA_903914045.1 uncultured bacterium
AAACTCGGACACCAAGGCTGATGCCGAAATTTTTTTAGTTGAGTGTGCAAGGGCGTTGCATCGCTATGGAGCACCCGCGCATGTTCTTGAGGCGGAGATGGTGCGCACTGGATCGCGCCTTGGAATTGCAGTGCAAATTTTCAGCCTTCCCACGTATCTCGCAATCTCTGTGGGACCGCTTGACCGTCAGCGCACATTTCATTTGCGTGTGGATCCTGGTTCCATTCAATTAAGAGGTCGAGATGAGATGCATGTGATTCAGCGCCAAGTGCTTGAGGGCGATTTGACTTGCGCGCAGGGAACGCGCGCCTTTCATGAATTGCATTTGCGTCCAAAGGATTACGGCTTAGTGTGGCAAATGCTTGCGTACGGATTGTCGGCGGCAGCAGCAGCCAGATTTTTTACTGGCGGCATTCGCGAAATTGTGGCAAGCGCAATACTTGGCATGTTAATTGGAACCTTGGTCGTGCTTTTGAACATGCGACGGGACCGCGCCGCCGTCGCGGAGTTTGTTGCAGGAATTCTCGCCTCGCTTGGCGCGTGGGGGCTCGCTTGGATATTTCCGCCAGTCGGCACAAATATTGTTGTGTTGGCCAGCATTGTTTCGCTGCTTCCTGGTTACACGCTGACAACGTCGTTGACCGAGGTGGCCACTCGCAATTTAGCCAGCGGGGGAAGTCGATTTGTTGGAGCGGCCATGACATTGATCGCGCTTGGTTTTGGCGTTGCCATTGGCGATAAAATTCTTGAGCATTTGCCGATCATTCAAGGCGCAATCAGCGAGCCGCTTTTGCCTTGGACCATTCTTCCAGCCGCGTTCGCGATTGCATTGGCCATGTTGATCTTGCTTCAAGCAAAAATTCGTGACAGTTTCATTATTTTGTGCGCGGTATTGTTGGGGCTCTACGGCGCGCGATTTGGTGCGGTATTGGTGGGTCCGCAACTTGGAGTTTGCATTGGCGCGTTTCTTGTGAGTTTGACGGGAAATATTTTCAGCCATGTCACCAAGCGTTCGCCCAACATGGTCATCGCTCCAGGATTAATTCCGTTGGTGCCTGGTTCGCTTGGCATGCGCGGCGCTGCAGCTTTATTTCAAAACGATGCAGCGAACGGCGCGAGTTGGGCGATTGCGGCGTTGGTTGTCGCTGGTTCACTTGTTGCTGGACTTTTGGCGGCTAATGTTTTTGTTCCACCGCGGCGAACCGCGTGACGCAATCGCATAGCGCTTCACCAACTGCACACACTTGGCGCCGTTCATCCACACGTGATTTTAAATTATCGCATGCGTGTTGAGCACAACGTCAAGACGCCGCTGCGACTGTGCTAGGCGCTCTTGTGAAATTCGACCGCTGGCAATGGCTCGCGACAATCCTTCAATGACTTTATGTTGAACAGGCAAGTTTTTACACACCAGTAACGTGTCGCAACCAGCTTCCACGGCGCGCACCGCGGCGTCACCAATTTCAAATTGGTCGGCGACGGCTTTCATTTCCAAATCGTCGGTCAAAATCAAACCGTCAAAGCCCAACGCGTTGCGTAAAAGTCCTGTGATCACTTTGGCGCTGAGTGTCCCAGGCACTTCTGAATCGATGGCTTCAAACACAACATGCGCCGACATGATGGCCGCAATGCCGGCTTGAATCGCGGCGCGAAATGGAATAAATTCCAATTGCTCCAGGCGCGCGAGCGCGTGCGGCAATTTTGGCAAATCAAAATGACTGTCCATGTCGGTGTCGCCATGCCCAGGAAAATGTTTTCCGCACGCCGCCACGCCACACTCTTGCATGGCGCGCACGCACGCCACGCCAAGGTGCGCCACCACATTGGCGTCATGGCTGAATGATCGATCGCCAATCACAGGATTCTTCGCATTGCTGTCCACATCCAAAATTGGAGCCAAGTTCATGTTTACGCCGCAGGCGCGCAAGGCCAACGCGGTGTCGCGGGTCCACTGCGCAACCACATCCACGCCTTGCTCGCCTAAAAGTCGCGCGCTTGGTTGCTCTGGAAATGGCGCGCCACAAAAACGCAGCACGCGTCCGCCCTCTTGGTCAACGCTAATCAACACATTCGCGCCCGCAGCCTTGCGAATAGCCGCGGTGAGTTGCGTGAGTTGCGCGGCGTTCTGGTAATTGCGGGAAAATAAAATAACATTGCGTACCCCGCGTGCAAGTAATTCGGTCTCGGATGCAAGCAGGGTGGTGCCCGCTATGCCAATACACATAAACCCATGCGCGTTCACGCCACGCTCCATTGCAACTGGTTGCTGTGATCAACGCGGGGCGGGAACATTGCAATTTTTACGTGAACAAGCACGCTCTTATCTTCGCTTAAATTTAAGATTTGTGCCGCGCATAAAGAGCGCAACAATATGCATGTGTGCCATAGTCACACGATCAATCCCGCGCAAGTTGAACATGAATACATTCTTGCAATGCCAATCAAAAGAGCAAGAAGAACAAGCCTAGATCGGCCGAATCAGTCACGCCATCGGCATCGAGGTCCGTGATTCCTCCCACGCCAAACTGGTTCAACATGAAGCCAAGGTCGGCGCTGTCGACCACCAAGTCGTTGTTGAAATCGCCTTGCGGACCGCACCAGCCAAGGCTGTTGTCCGCAAGCAGGCGAACGCCATCCACGCCGGCCTCAATGACGCTGTCACCGCTTGCATCACTTGCGGTGAAGCGAAGGCGCAGCGCGTTGGACGGACTTACAAAATCGCCAACCGCAATCATGCGGCTGATCCAGCCCGCGGTTGTTCCAGTGGGACCAACAGTTTCAACGGGCACCCAACTTTGTCCCGCATCATTGGATAACTCCACGGTCATGACATCTTCATCCGGATTTGCTCCGGCGTTATTGCTGAACCACATTGAGTACGCCACATATGGATTGATGGCGTTGGTGGCGTCCATGTTGGGACTGGTCAGAACCACGCTTGCGCCGCTGACATTGTCGCCCTCGATATTGCCGGTGACAAAACATTTTCCACTGCCGTCGGAATCCACAAGTGGATCGCCGGTGAAACCACCGCCGTTGGGCGTAGCGCGGGTCCACAAGCCGGAAGTTGCGCCCGCGGAACTTGTGGTCCACCCAAGATCGGTTTCAAAGGCGTCGCTCCACAACACAAGATTGGTGGTGGACGCATTTGCCGCAAGCCATTGTTGCGGCCACGCGGTTGGCCAGGTGCAAAGACCACCAGTTGCACCCATTCGCGCTGAAAAACCATACAGAACGCGCGCGCCGCAAGTGAATGCGGGCGTTGTAAATTTGTAGGTTGTTCCTGAAACAAGAACGCCAGTGATGCTTGATGTTGTTGCGGCGCCTTCGTATTTCCAAATCATTCGCGCGGTGGCGGGGGCGGTGGCTCCAACAGGCGAGGTCAAGGTCGCCACAATTTCATCACCGCCTGCGCTACTGAAGTTTGCGGGCACACCATTTGGAAATTCAAATGTCATGGATTTGCAAACGCCTTTGGGAGTAGCGATGGCGGTTTGCAGCAAAGTTTGGTTGTAACTTGTTCCCAGATTGGCGCCACCTCCGATTGTGCAACCGGCGTTGGTATGAATTCCAACTGCTATTCCTTGTCCTTCCACAATGATGGGTGAACCCGATTGGCCACCTGTGGTGTCCACCGAATATTGCAAAATATTTCCAGCATTGCTAGTGAATGGACCTGTGTTTGTTTGATTGGTTTGGTTTGCTGTGCCCGTGTCAACGCCAAATCCAGTGATCCGAATCGCGTTACCACTTGCCTCCGGCGGAGCTGCGACAGTGAACGCAGCCTGTTGTTTTTGAAATGGAGTGAGTCCCGTGTTTGAATTTGGAAACACTCCAAAGTAGCCCCAATCGTTACCAATTCCAGCGTCAACAGATTGAATACTTGAGATGTCAATGGAGTATTGATCCTCGGGTGGAGGATTGACAATGCGACCATAGATATCGGAAAGCGGCACATTGAATTGCACAACGGTGAACCTTGATGAAGAAGCGCAGTGTCCGGCAGTGAGAAGCATGTGGTTTGAGTCATTGATCAAAAAACCAGTGCAGCCAACGCCGGGAATTCTGCATACGCGTGGATCGATGGAGGCGACTCGATCGTCGTTAAATCCGCACTGCGATTTGCTGATCACCGGATCGTCGCCAACTTGCGTGGTCTTGATGGTGATTGAATTTAAATCTGGATTTTTTCCAGCAATGAGTTCAACAATCACGGAGTTGCCGTTGAAATACGCACTGGTGTAGTGCCACTGCGCCAGAGTTTCCGCAGTCAACACTTGCTCGGCCCCGTCCTCTAAACTTGTGATACGAATGAAACTGTCAGTTTGCGAATCGTTCACTGCCGTGGCTAATTTGGAGTCCACCGAAAATTCAAGTCGGAGCCAACTTGCCTCTGGAGCTTGCACCAGTGAGTACCACGCAAGTTTTTCTTCGTGGGCAACTCCGCGTTGCGTTCCAGAAGAGGCTTCCACTTTGGATTGGGACCACATTAAGGGCGCATCAATCCTTGGCGTGCTACCACCTGCCATTGCCAGTGAGGCAAGCCACACTGGCAAAATCATCAAGCAGCCGATCATTGGACCAAGGGTCAAACGCATAAATTTCTTTTCTATGAAATACGCAATGAATAGGACCATGCAAACTCTGTATTTCAACATAGACCCTAGTTTCCAAGGTAAAAACTAAATCTTGAATTAAAGCCAAAATACATCAAATATTGTCTTATAACTTCTTTGATTCATGCATCTTTGGTAGCCTTTTGCTTGAAAGGGTCCATAGTCTAATGACCAAACAACTTCAGTCTGGGAGTTCGTTTTTTTTAAATTTTCTCGTGTGTTTCTTGTTGTGCGCTACCACGGCGTTGGCGCAAACTTCGCCGGCAACGGATCTGCCCAAGGCCGCCGCCGCTCCCGCGAAAATATCGTTGGCGGTTGGAGCGGTGAAAGTCACCGCGGCCACAACGCGCGCGCTTACGGAGCGCGGGCAGGTCAATGAACTCGGTCGAATCAGCGAAGCCATGGACTCGCAAATTATTTCCGCGTTTCAAGACACGCGCAAGTTCGATGTCATCGCGCGCAGCGACTTGGGCGATCTGATCAAGGAGCAAGATTTGGGCGCCAGTGGAAATACCGACGCCAATGATGCAAATGTCGCCAAGGCTGGAAAAGTTGCCGGCGCGCAATACATGATCGTGACGTCTATCACGGACTTTCAAGACAATGTGCAAACCGCAAAGTTTGAAGGGATTGGCAAGGAAGCCACCAAGCGCATTGTGACATTGCTGTGCGTATGCAAGATGTACAACACCACGTCTGGCAAGTTGCTTGAGTCCAC
>CAIWNO010000491.1 GCA_903914045.1 uncultured bacterium
CGATCTATGGCTTGACCTTCTGGTTGGAGTTGTTGGAATTCTCATCATGGGCACGCTTATTTTGCGCACCGCCATCAAGGTTGTTGGCGAAGTGAGCGGCGTCACCGTTGGCATTAGCAGCACCGCTATTGAAATGGCTGGCTCCAGCCGTCAACAAGAATCAGTGTCGCAATCTTTTGGCGCAAGCAGCGTGGAGATTGCCGCGGCCGTGCGCCAGATCACTGTGACTGGCAGCGAATTGCTGCGCAAAATGGAAACCATTTCCAAAGCCGCTAGTGAATCCTCGCAGAACGCATCCGAGGGACGAGTTGGCGTGCAAGCCATGGGCGCCACCATGGAAGGACTTGCCAGCGCGACCACCAATGTGGCTGAACGCCTGTCCATGATTTTTGAGAAAGCCAGCAGCATTAACTCAATTGTGGACGCCATTACAAAGGTGTCTGACCAAACCAATTTGCTCAGCGTGAACGCGGCCATTGAAGCGGAAAAGGCCGGCGACAGTGGCCGTGGGTTCTTGGTGGTGGCTCGTGAAATTCGCCGTCTTGCCGATCAGACCGCCGCCGCCACGCTTGATATTGAAAAGAATGTCCAGCAAATGCAGGCCACGGTTTCTGGCGGCGTGATGGAAATGGACCGCTTCAGCGAGCAAGTGCGCCGCGGCGTGACCAATGTGGGCGAGGTCGGCCAGCGCCTGACCAAAGTCATCGACCAAGTTGGCAGCGTTGAAAGCAGTTTCAGCGAAGTCACCGAGGGCATGCAAAGCCAAGTGCAAGGCGCGGATCAAATTCGTCAAGCCATGGACGCGCTCACGCAGAATGCGTCGCGGGCGCAAGAAGCAACCAGCGAATTTTCACAGGCCGCCGCGGCCCTGCGCGAGTCCATTATGGCGCTGCGTAAAGTCATTGGCGGCGACGTCACCGTGTGATTTCGTTGTACGCAAACCGTATCAAGACAGGGCCCATTGTTTGTGCATGACACTGACTTCGCACGCTTGCTGCAACGTGCAAGTGCCCTTGAATAGTTGATCAACACGTCAGCCCCCTGTTCGAAATTCTGTTGATTTCAGTCCTCGTCTAAATCAGTTTGCTCAATAGGCCTGGAAATTTGGTAGCGGCCATCGATCCAGCGGCCAAGGTCCACGTCGCGGCAGCGCTTGCTGCAGAATGGTTTTGTTTGACCAAGAAATTCAACCGGCGCTTTGCAAATAGCGCATGGACGCGGGCTCATGCTTGCCGCAAGTCGTTGCACAAATTCAGCGGGCGCGCTAATGGTAATGGCGCGCTCGCTTGCGCTAGTTGCCAGCAGCGAAACTGTAATGGTGTCAGCGGGTAATTCACTTTCAACTCGCTCAGCCCATTCAATGGCGGCAACGCTGTCATGCGCGCCAAGTTCAAGACCGCTGTCGCGCAGTTGCTCCGGGTTGCTTAATCGATACGCGTCCACATGCACCAAATCAATGCGCGCGCCGCGGTAGCGCTGCAAAACAATAAATGTTGGACTACTCACTTGGCGATCATCGCACCCCAAGCCGCTGGCAAGCCCGCGCACAAAGCACGTCTTGCCCGCGCCAAGATCGCCACGAAGCGCGAGGGTTTCGCCACCCACAAGCAGCGACGCAAGCATGGCGGCAACTTCTTCAGTGTGCGCGTGTGATTGGGTTGTGATTTCAAATTGAGTCATGCCAATGTCCAAGTTTGGATACATCAACCGATTGATGATTGTGCAGACATAGTAAAGCGGTGTCATTTGGAAAAGGCAACTCTTGCAACGATCCAATGCAAGTGATCGGTGTGTTGTTTGGACCAATAGTCGATGGCATTTGAACGCCGGCGGCCACCGCGAACAGCAACTCATAATCTTCGCCGTCGCCTAACGCGCCGTGCCATGCCTTGGCTTGCGTGTGCGCCTGCACGCACGCGGGAGTGCATGGAAGTTGCTCGGCAATGATCACCGCTTGCAAGGCGCTTGCCTCTGCCAAGCGCGAGCCGTCGCGGGCCAGGCCATCGGACAAATCCATCATGGCGTGCAGGTTGGCGCCAAGCAGGCGCGCCAACGCGTGCGATTCCGCTAGGCGCGGCTCAAATGTGAAGTGATGCCCCCCGCCATCTTTGGCAAGCGAACCACCTAGCGCGCCCGTGACAAAAAGTTGATCGCCCGCGCGCGCGCCGCCACGAAGAATTGGTTTCACGCCTTCAAGAGGCTCCGCCAACACAGTCACGCAGAGAGTGAGCGGACCATTGCCAACATGTAGGCAAGTGTCGCCGCCAATCAATGGCGCGCCAAAGCGAGCGGCGGTGTGTGAAATGGCGTCAACCAATTCTTGCGCGCGCGCCTGCGTCATGGA
>CAIWNO010000492.1 GCA_903914045.1 uncultured bacterium
CGCCCTGATTTGGGTGAGGGCTCCGATGTGCGCGTGCCCGTGGCCAACATCACCGACTGGCGCGTTGAACTTCCAGAAGGTGATTTAAGTTCCGAACTGTGGACGCAATTGTTGCCCGCGGTTGATCGCCTGCGCGGCATTTCGTAGGCCAAGCATTCTCAGGCGGCGCGCCCTTTCAAAAAAGAGTGGTCACATTATGAACAGATGTCGCATGCGGCGGCGGCGCAGTTACACTATATGCATGCCCGCATCAAGAAGTCGCAATACCGATTGGCACAAAAGTCTGCAACAAGTTCTTGAACGTCGCGGCGCTTTGGAGATCGCCGTGGCGCGTCCAGATGGCGCGCCTGAAGATGGCGTGGACATTATTTGGCGCAGTCAATTAATTGCGCTACATGATGATTCGATAGAAGTGGAATCACCGCAAGCGCTTGGTCGCACGGTGCAATTGAAGGAAGGCGTGAAGTTGGTCGCCGCATTTGTGATTGGTCAAAACAGATTCGCGTTTCACACCAGCATTTTGCCCGCGCCCGTAAAGTCTTCGCACACGCTTTCGCTTTTTCTGGCGCAACCAGAATCCATCGAGCGTTGCCATCGTCAAAATGATCGATTTGATTTGCAAGGATTGCAATTGCCGCAAGCCACCATGTGGCCGTTGTTGGAGCCGCGCAGCGTTGGTGTTGCGGAGCGCGCCAATGAGTTGGCGTTTGAAGCACATTCCCGTGGCGAAAAAGTTGACGTTGGCGCATCAAGCGTCAATGAAGCGCTCACGCCAAACATGGGGCCATCTATTACAGGCACGCTGATGAATGTGGGCGGTGGCGGCGTGGGAATTCGCATTGCCTCAAGCGAGGCCGGAGCGTTGTCGCGCCATCGTATATTTTGGATTCGCATAGCGCTGGGCAAGGACAATCCGGTTCCGCTTGTGGCCACGGGCAAACTTGTGCACACGCACATTGATTCCATGAACAACACGTACGCTGGCATGGCGTTTGATTTTTCTTTCAATCCAGAGCACCAGAAAACGGTGGCCTCGCAAATTGCAAGCTATGTGCAGCGCGTGCAAGCCAAACAAATTCTGCCGCGTTGATGAGCCTGTTGTTGCGCCTGTCGTAGCGATGGGCGCGCCCTCTATGGGAACATTCTTGGACACATTCCTAGGAACATGTTTGGACACCAAAGTTTGCGCTGCCTACATCAGCCGCCGCATTGAAGTCAAGATGAATTTGATATTGTCGCGCGCGACAAAGATTTACATATGCGAAGGTTGCGCGGCTTGAATTGCCTGTTCTAAAACACGCACTTTCGCGTGGGTTTCCGCAACTTCTTCATCCACCTTTGAATCGCTAATAATTCCGCAACCGGCGGCGTAGGTCAGAGCAAATAAGTGTGGGGAAGTTTCGCGCAGGGTTGCGGTGCGAATGGCCACGTTTAATTTCATGGCGCCGGTGTCGGCGAGATATCCAATAGCGCCGCAATACGGTCCGCGCGAAAAATGTTCTAGTTCATCGATCACTTGCATGGCGCGTATTTTTGGCGCGCCCGTAATGGACCCCGGTGGAAAAGTGTTTGTGAGCAACGCGGCGCGGTCGCTTGATTGTTGCAGTTGCCCGTGAATTTCCGCCACGCCATGCACCACCGTTCCGTGCGTCTCCATAACGCGGGCTTGACGCACGCGCACCGTTCCAGGCTGGCATTCGCGCGACAAATCATTGCGCATTAAGTCCACAATCATGTGCAGTTCAGCCGCGTCTTTTTCGCTTCGCACAAGTTCTTCGCAACCCACTTCGGTGACGCGCGTTCCTTTAATGGGTCGCGAAATTACGCGGCCATTCGCCTCAAGTTCAAGAAAAAGTTCGGGGCTCATGCTGGCCAACATTCCTGTTGGAGTTTCCAGCCACGCGCCGTAGCGCGCCGCGCTGCTGCTGAGCGCCATGTGGGCAAAGGCGCGCGGTGAACCACGCAATTCGCTATGCCAACGGCGCGCAATATTGGCTTGAAATAGATCGCCGGCGTGAATCAGCGCAATCGTTCGCGTCACGGCTTGCGCGTACTGATCGTCGGAAGTTTCTTCTTGCAGCGCGGCGCATTCGCAGTGGTCCATCACGTCGCCATCGCGCAATGCAATCGCGTCAATCGCGCCACCAATAGACCACCATTGCTGCGCCACATGATCAAACACAAATGCCTGATCGCACCGCGCGGCTTGCGCCAGCGGCCATTGCGCGGAAGTTGCGCGCAATGACCCCGTGTTGTTCTCGCCTTCCATTTTGTAAGGCCGAGTCTTTTCATGAGGCGACTTTGTTTCACCACCTCGCAACGCTCCGTCCTTGCGTGTGTCATTGTTGGACTGAACTTTGAATTGATGTCCAGACGCGCGCGCCATCGGTTCCAACACGCCGCCAAGTTCATAGGAAAATTGCGTGAACCAACCCGCGCCCATCGGAGGCTCATTTTTTGAAGAGGTTTTAGCGGCGGCGCGCGGACCATCAAGCGAGCGAATCCAATCCGCAACATCTTGCGGCGTCAATCCATCTCTTGCGCGCAACGATTTCCACTCGCTTGGAATTCCAATCACGCTGACGCGCGACCAACTTGACTCATCGCCAGAAAGCAACGCGGCCAACGCGACCGAACGCGGCCAACGACGCAGCACGTCCAGTGGTTGCGCGGTCCAGTCCAGGCGTTGTGCGGTTGACATGCCAAGATGCTAGGCAATTCAAGCGATTCGTATTTCATCGTGCGAAAAAACGCAAAATCAATATCCTTACAAGTCCTCGGCGCCCGCCGCCTTTATTTTGTTCAACTCATACATTTCAGAGGTTTTTATGTCGCTTGCAACACCAACCCGTTCCATGTCCCGTCTTGCAAAGAAGTCAAATCGCACAAGTCAAATCAAGAGCGACGCGGCCAAGCCAAAGAGTGGCAAGCGTGGAAAAAGTTCTGGCGCTTCAAAGTCCGCTGGAAAAAAGAACTCCACAAAAACTGGCGCCACCACATCGCGCGCCAAGAAATTCATAAGCCCCAAAGCTGGCAAGTTGATTTATTTCTTCGCAGCCAAAGGCACTGAAGGCAGCGCCGACATGAAGACCTTGCTTGGTGGCAAGGGCGCGAACTTGGCGGCCATGTGCTCGATTGGTTTACCCGTGCCTCCGGGTTTCACAATCACCACCGACGTGTGCAACTTGTATTACGCAAGCGGCCGCAAGATGCCGCCGGCGCTATTGAAAGAATTGAAGGCCTATGTGTCGCGCTTGGAAAAATCAGTGGGCAAGAAATTTGGCGACGCGCGTAATCCGTTGCTGGTGTCGGTTCGCTCCGGCGCGCGCGACAGCATGCCTGGAATGATGGACACCATTTTAAATTTGGGTCTGAACGACAAAACAGTTTTGGCGTTGAAGGAGGCCACCGACAATGGCCGCTTCGCATGGGATTGCTATCGCCGCTTTATTCAGATGTACGGCGACGTGGTCATGGGTGTGCAGAAACGCAATGAAAATGAGCACGATCCATTTGAGGATGTGATGGCCACGCTCAAGAGCGAGCTTGGTGTGCAAGAGGACACGCAGCTCACGGAAACGCACCTGCATGAATTGGTGAAGCGCTTCAAGGCGCTCATTCTTGATCGCACCGGCAAGAAATTTCCCAATGATCCAATGGATCAACTGATTGGCTCCATCGCCGCGGTTTTCCGCAGTTGGATGAACGACCGCGCCATTGTGTACCGAGCCAAATATAAAATTCCCGCGCAGTGGGGCACCGCGGTGAATGTGCAAGCCATGGTGTTTGGCAACACTGGCGATGATTCCGGCACCGGCGTCGCGTTCACGCGTGATCCA
Source organism: uncultured bacterium (assembly GCA_903914045.1). Lineage (GTDB taxonomy): Bacteria > Planctomycetota > Phycisphaerae > Phycisphaerales > SM1A02 > SYAC01. The sequence goes on from CAIWNO010000492.1 coordinate 3,840, forward strand.
GCCACGGGTGAGAATGTTTTCTACGGCGAATACTTGGTCAACGCGCAAGGCGAGGACGTTGTCGCCGGAATTCGCACGCCGCTTCCAGTGGCCCAGATGGCGCACAATAAAAACATGGCGCCAGCCTTCGCGCAACTTGTGAAAGTGCGCAAGACGCTGGAGAAACGCTTCGGTGACGTGCAAGATTTTGAATTCACCATTGAGCGCAAAAAATTATGGATGTTGCAAACGCGACGCGGCAAGCGCACGGCGCTGGCGTATGTGCGCATTGTGCATGACATGGTGCGCGAAGGGTTGATGAGTCCTCAGGACGCCATCGCCTCCAGCGATCCCGAGGCCATGAATCAATTGTTGCAGCCTATTTTTGATCGACATGCCTATGAAGCCGCGCGCACGCAAGGACGTTTCTTGTGCAAGGGTTTGCCAGCTGGTCCCGGCGCGGCCAGTGGTGAAATTGTCATGACCGCGGGTAAGGCCGAGGAAATGGTGAAGCAAGGCAAGCGCGTTGTGTTGGTGCGCGTTGAAACAAGTCCCGAAGATTTGCGCGGCATGATCGCGGCCGATGGAATTCTGACCGCGCGCGGCGGCGTCAGCAGTCACGCCGCGCTTGTCGCGCGTCAAATGGGCAAGGTGTGCGTGGTCGGCGCCGGCTCTCTTGAAGTGGACTATCACAAGGGAACAGTTTCGTGCGCTGGCAAAGTGTTGCGCGAAGGCGATTCACTTTCCATCGACGGCACCACCGGCGAAGTGTTCACTGGTTCAATCGACACCGCCGACAGCGAACTGAAGCAAGTCTTGATCGCCAAAACCATGAAGCCCGCCGACAGCGATATTTACCGCTACTACGCCTTCGTGATGAAGTTGGCGGACAAGTATCGACGACTTGGAATTCGCACCAACGCCGACACACCGGAGCAAACGGAAAACGCGCTGGCCTTTGGCGCCGAAGGCATTGGTCTGTGCCGCACCGAGCACATGTTCTTTGAAGGCAATCGCATTGACGCCATGCGTGAAATGATTTTGTCGCGCAAAGAAGATGCACGTCGCGCGGCGCTGGCCAAGTTGCTGCCATTTCAACGCAGCGACTTTGAAGGCATTTTCCGCGCTCTCAACGGCGCGCCCGCTTGTATTCGCTTGCTTGATCCGCCGCTGCATGAATTTCTGCCCAACGATTCCGCAACGCAACAAGCGCTTGCCAACAAACTTGGCGTCACCGCGGAGCAAGTGGCGGCGCGCGTGCATGAACTGCACGAGTTCAATCCCATGCTTGGTTTCCGCGGTTGTCGCCTTGGAACCGTGTATCCCGAGATCAGTGAAATGCAAGTGCGCGCAATTTTTGAAGCCGCGGCGCAAGTGCAATCCGAAGGCACCAAGGTTCGACCTGAGATCATGATTCCGTTGGTGGGTTTCGCCAAGGAACTTGAAATTCAAGTTGAGCTTACGCACCGCGTGGCGAAGGAAGTGATGGCCGCGACCAAGCAGAAGTTGCAATACATGGTTGGAACCATGATTGAAATTCCGCGTGGCGCGCTCACGGCCGACAAGATCGCGCAGACCGCGGAGTTCTTCTCCTTCGGCACCAATGATCTCACGCAAACATGCTTGGGCATGAGCCGCGACGACTCCGGAAGTTTCCTGCCGAAATATTCGGAGCTGGAAATCATCGCCGAGAATCCATTCGCATCTATCGATGTGGCTGGTGTTGGTCAACTTGTTCGCACCGCGGTGGAACTTGGCCAACAAGCGCGTCCTGACATCAAGTTGGGAATTTGCGGCGAGCATGGTGGCGATCCAGCAAGCATTGCGTTCTTTCATGATGCCGGATTGGCGTATGTCAGTTGCTCGCCGTTTCGCGTTCCAGTGGCACGGCTTGCCGCCGCGCGCGCCGCCATCATGGATCCCAATCGCGTGAAGTCTTCAAAGGCAAAGCGCAAGTGAGATTGTCCGCAAGCGTTTTTCTTGCGGCACTGTGCGCGTTGACTTCATGTCAAGACACTGCGTACGCGCCGTGGCCGCTTGAAATGGTTCCAGGCACGGTGCGCCAGTATTCGTGTCGTTACACTTCGCGCCCACCAGTTATAAATGGATTGTTGGAAGAGGATGAATGGGATAGCAATCAAGAGGCGGTGGTCAAGAACGCCTGGAAAAATGCCCCTTGGAGCGAGGCGTTTTTGGATATTCAAGGATCCAATGCGCCTGCCCCGCGCTACGCCACTTGGATGAAGATGTTGTGGGACCAGAAAAACTTGTACATCGCCGCGTATATCGAAGAGCCAGATTTATGGGGCACCTTGGATAAGCGCGACATGGTTATGTTTCATGAAAATGATTTTGAAATTTTCATCGATCCAATGTCTGACAACAATTCCTATTACGAAATTGAATGCAATGTTCTTGGGCAAGTTTTTGATCTATATCTGACCCGCGAATATCGCAAGGGTGGCATAGCGCATCACGAATGGAATTGTGAAAGCATGGTGACCCGAAGTATTTGGTGGGGTTCACTCAATGATTCCACCGACAAAGACAGGGGGTGGACTATTGAAATACAAATTCCGTTCATGTGTCTGCGGCCACCCATTTCTGTGACGGATGATGAAGGTGAAAATATTCGAAACGGTGAAGTGCCTTTGGTTGGAGATCAGTGGCGCATGAATTTTTCCCGCGTGGAGTGGGAACTTGAAAAAGTTGGCGCAGGCTATATTAAAAAACCTGGAGTCAAAGAGAACAATTGGGTGTGGACTCCACAATGGGAGGTTGACATGCATCAATTAGAACATTGGGGAGTTGTCACCTTCACCAAATAATTCAAGGCATGAGCTGCGGATTTCCATCCGGGTTTCAACGCGGCTTCCAATTCGGTTTCAGGCCGTGCTTTCAATGTTGAAGCGCTGCCGAAGAACGTGGAAGCCTTGTTTTTTCTAAAAATAGCCCATTTCTTTATAGTGGATTGTGCAAAAATCAAGCATATTGTGCAGCCGAAAGCAGAGATGATGCGGATAGAACGCTTCGCAAGGATTTTTTATGCAACCCCAAAAACCAACCACATCTCCCAATTTATTTTCACTTGGACACCCGCCACAAGATCAACGCGTCTTGCTTGAGCACCTGGAAGTTATTCCAGATGCCGACAATTTATTCCACCAAGTCTTACAGCAGGCATTGGCCGCCGCGCAACTCACCGGTATGCGCCGTTCGCATCAACTTATGTTGGCGCAACCTAAGAATGAAATCGTGGTGCACTTTCCAGTGCTCATGGATGATGGCCAGCATCGCCTGTTCACCGGCTATCGCATTCAACACAACAACGCGCTTGGTCCATACAAGGGTGGTCTGCGATTTCATCCGCATGTCACGCTGGATCAAATGAAGGGTCTGGCCATGGTCATGACGCTCAAGTGCAGTTTGATGCGTCTTCCATTTGGCGGCGCTAAAGGTGGCGTGCGTTGCAATCCGCGCGAACTGAGCAGGGATGAGCTCATGCGCGTCACGCGTCGATATTGCTCCGCCATCAGCAATCAAATTGGTCCCGACTACGATATTCCTGGTCCGGGCGTTGGCACCGACGCGCAAGTGATGGCGTGGTTCGCCGACACATTCGCGCAGACCACTCCCGAACATGGTCGTCAAGATGTCACGCGCGCCGTCACTGGCAAGCCCGTTGAACTTGGTGGCTGTCCTGGCCGCGACCGCGCCAGCGCCATGGGCATGGTCACGGTGCTTGAAGAGTTGCTTCCTGATTTTGATTTACCGCTTGAAGGCTTGCGCTTCAGCGTGCTTGGATTTGGAAAAGTTGGAAGTTGGACCTCGCGCATTTTGCAGGAGCGCGGCGCGTTGTTGGTGGCCGTCATGGACGACACCGGCGCGGTGCGCAATGACCGCGGTATTGACGCGCAGGAATTGGCGCGCCATGTGCACACCAATGGCGGAGTCATTGGATTCGCCGAGGCGCAAGCCGTTCAGTCAAATGATTTTTACAGCGCCCCAGTTGATGTGTTCATACCCGCGGCCCTTGAGCGCATGTTGGACGCGCAAGCGGCTTCACTCATCACCGCGCGCGTTGTGGCGGAAGCCGCCAGCCTGCCCACCACGGCCGAGGGCGATGAAATATTTTTGCAGCGCGGCATTGAAGTGTTGCCAAGTATTTTGTGTAACGCCGGCGGCTTAGTGGCAAGTTATTTTGAGTGGGTCATGAACAAGGGCTCTGAAATTTGGAGCGCCACCGAAGTGGAGGAGCGATTGAGCCAGCAAATGATTTTGGCGGCGCGAAGAACCCGCCTGGCTCGCCATCGATTTGAATGTGATTTACGAACCGCGGCGCTGTGCGCGGCGGTGGAGCAAATTGGCCGCGTGCATGAGTTGCGCGGCGTGTTTCC
>CAIWNO010000493.1 GCA_903914045.1 uncultured bacterium
AAAGTCAAGAAGCGTAAGACCCATGTCCGCGCTATCAACCACGTTGTCGGCGTTCAAGTCGGCGGAACGCACTGGTGTGTAGTCAAATGAAATCGCGTCGGATGCAATTCCGTTTGCGGTGACCACCATGGAATAGGTTCCCTCTGGAACACTTGCCGGAATTGTGAAGTTAGTTGTGGTCACCAAACTTCCAGTTTTCACGCCGCAACTGTTCCAGTTGTAGGTGCGCGCGTAATACACATTGGTTCCAGAAGTTAAACGAATCACTGGATAGTTTGTGTTCATCTGCCAATCGTCGCCATAGGAAGAGCCTTGGGAAATACCATTGAATTGCGTTCCGGTGAGCATGTACTTGCCACATCCATCTTGCGAATAGTAGGAAATGACAGGTTTACCAGCGGCAATTGGCGCGCCACTTGGTTGGTATAGGTAGTACTTGGTCGAGCCTTGTTGACCGTATAAAATATTTCCATCTGGCAAATTGATGAAATTCAAAACGTATGTTGAGCCTGGAAGGGCCACGCTTCCATTGGGCGCCACAACCGACGCGTAGGTGTTGGTCACATAGTCATACTCGTAGAAATAACTTGGCGATGGAAAGTGATTTGCAGAAGTTGGAATGGGTGAAGCCACCAACAATACTTTGCCGTCTGCCATCATAGAGCAGGGGGCGTCTGGCGCTCCTTTGCCGTTCGGAATAGGGGCGCCTGCGACCCAGGTTCCCTTGGTTTCATTTCCACTCGGCGTGTACAAAGCGGTTGTGTTGGTCGAACCAATAAAGAATGCTTTTCCGTTCGGAAGCAGAACGGCTCCGCCAGTTTCATAACCGTAGGCATCAAATAGAGAAACTGGAACCACCCCGTCCGCATACCAAGTGTTGCGAGCTGGAATGTAGCGCTCGCTTGCGGTGGCAAGGCGGTCAACAAACAAAATACTGCTATCAGGCAGTGTGATCCATGCAGATTCATTGTGAATTCCTTTGCATGCGGGTCCGGCGACATACGTGTTTGTCTTTGGATTATAAATTGATGTTCCCTTGAGCGTGCCAGTTACAAGCGCTTGCATGACGCGGCCATCCGGCATCATTTCTGAATTCGCATCGCTTACTCTTCCAAGCGGCGAGGGAGTTGCCGTCCATGTGTTGGTGAGCGGGTTGTAGACCTCGCCTGCCGAGCCGCCTGTTCCATATTCACCGCCAGCCACATACACGCGACCGTCCATGAGAAGTTGCGATGAGAAATAGAGTCGCGTGTCAATCATTGGAGCAATGGAGGACCACGTTCCGTTGGCGTAACTACCGTGAATGTCTGGTGTGAGTTTGTTCCAAACATTTCCAATACCGTCGGTGCCGCCACCGTAACTTTTGCAAAGAACCGTTCCATCTGAAAGCAGAACAAATCCACCGCCGCTTTGATCAGGCGCATTGGCCGTAACTGGAATCCAAGTTCCAACAGCGTTGCTTTGTGCGGTCATACCAGCGACTGTGAGCAGGCAAGCACTTACGAAATGTTGAAGAGGTAATTTCATATTGAGACTTTAGTGGTTTCTTTGAAGGAGTAAAAGCAAAAACCGCTTCAAGAATTTGAAGTGGTTCAATGACTGCGTTCAACATGGCGCAATTTCCACGAAGTGCAACAAAAAAAGCAAATTTAATAAGTTTTTATTGCCAATGGTGTGCGGGTTATAAGCCCTTCAGAATGGTCGAATACAGACCCTGACTACTTTCGCATTTGCGAATTGGAGGAACCAGAGGCAACACAGGTTGTTCCAACGCAAAATCAAGCGCGCACTACTCTGAACTAGTGAGCGAATTCGCACATCAAACATATGTGGTCGCGCGCAAAGTTGTGATCGCGCTCGTTGGCGGAACCGTCACACTGATCGGCATCGCCATGATTGTGTTGCCTGGTCCCGCATTTGTTGTGCTGCCCGCGGGTCTTGCCATTCTTGCGATTGAATTTGCATGGGCGCGACGCTGGCTGAAGAAGGTGAAACAAATGGCGCAAGAAGCGGTGGACAAAATGCATCACAATTCGCCGCAACATCCATCAAATCATGCGTCTCCGCATTCCGCCATTTCACCGGCGATCGAATCCGCCCCTAAGAAATAAGCGAACTCGTTTGTTCACATGAACAAAAAAACAAAATCTAAAGTTGCAGCAACTGCGGTTAATTTGCAAACCAGCAGCGGATTTTGGCTGGCCAAATCGGAACCAGACGTTTACGGCATTTCGGATTTAAAGCGTGACAAGCGCACGCTGTGGGAGGGCGTTCGCAATTATCAAGCGCGTAATTTTATGCGCGCCATGAAGAAGGGTGATCGTGTGTTGTTCTATCACTCCAACGCGGATCCTTCGGGCGTGGCTGGCGTGGCAACCGTGAGCGCGCTTGCTCAACCAGACCCTTTGCAATTTGACAAACGCAGCGAATTTTTTGATTCCGCCGCAACCAAAGAGCAACCGCGGTGGTCCGCTGTGGAACTTGCGTTTGAAAAGGAATTTGCGCGCGTGATCTCGCTGGAAGAATTGCGCGCAGTCAAGGCGCTTTCAACCATGTTGATCCTTCAACGCGGCAACCGACTGTCAGTCACCCCCGTTCAACCAGCGGAGTTTCATGCCATCTGCGCCCTGGCATAGCTGATCAACTCTCAAATTCAGTCTAAAAGTGACCAAATCACTCATGGTCAGGGTGAAATTTCACGCATTTCCAAATTTTGTGTGTCAAAAACTTAACTTTTAGTTGCTTTCACTTTATTTTCGGACACATTGAGGTGTTCAATCAATTTGAATCTATATCTATTTATGGATCTGCCCACAATTTTTCAAACAAGTCAAACGGAGCCAAGCATGTCTCACACCCGCAGCGCGTTCTTCACTCTTTCAAATAAACTTTGCGGCTTGGTATTCGCTGCCAGTGTCGCCGTGATTGGCAACAGCGCCATCGCGCAAGTTTTTGAAGACACAATTCCAACCAAGCCAACCGCGGCCGCGTTTGAAATGCCAACTATTAAAGAAGTTGAGAAGGTTGATGTTGCCAAGTTGAACATGGCCGACATTGCCAACGAAGATCTCATTCGCGCCGCGCGCGTTGAAGCGCCTCGCTACGCCATTCCAAATGTTGTGAATATTTCTCCAACCACCAGCG
>CAIWNO010000494.1 GCA_903914045.1 uncultured bacterium
CATTCACATCACGCACCGAGTTCTAGAAGGCGGACTGACGCATGGCTTTGGTAGCACGCGACGCGCCGTCATTGTGACGGCTATCACCACCACGATTGGTTTTGGAACGCTGCTCTTTGCGCAACACCTCGGTCTGCGCGGGCTTGGCGAAGTGATGACCATTGCAAGTTTGTGCTGCCTGGTTTCCGCGGTGTGGTTGCTGCCAGCCATGCTGCGTTTGATGGGGTACGACAAGTTCACGCATCACCACTAGAATAATGCGCATGGTTTTGTACCTGACGATTTGACAAACACGCCCGCCTAACATCCCACCGCAACACATTTACAAATTTCATCCAACTCAAAGTTTCATGAACCACATTCCAAAATTCCATCATCTTGCAATGACACTCAAATCACTTGCTTTACCTGCCTATTTGGCCATTTTTACGCTATGTGGCTGTGGACCAGACGCCGATCCGCGCGTCAGCGACGCGGCGCCAGTTGTCTATCAATACGCCATCAAGGGAATGCATTGTCAAAACTGTGTGGACGCCATTACCGACAAGGCCATGCACACTGACGGCGTGGTGGATTGCAAAGTGAATCTGAAAGATAACTCGGCCATGATTGCCATGCGTGATAGCGCGGTGGAGCCGCAAGTGAAAAGTGGCATTGAAAAGTTGGGCTACACCGTGACGGTGGTTCCAAGCGGTGCGGTGATCAGCGCGCCAATGGCAAATCCTGCCTCAACAAGCGTCCCCGCTGTGTCAAAATAGTTCAGCGTTTACTTGTATGCGCAAAGTTTTTTGCGCGCATTGCAAACATGAATTGTGTTGCTTGCAACGCAGCTTGCAAAGTGAATCGCGAAATCAACCAAGTTCCGCAATGGTGCGCTCGATGACCTTGGCCACTTGCTCGGTCACCACGGACATTTCGCCTTTCACGCGCGCGCCCGCGGCGTGCACATGTCCGCCGCCGCCAAACTCGCCAGCCATGCGATTGACATCCACAAACTTTCCGCCCGCAAAGAGAGCGGGCTTGCTGCGGAAACTTAATTTCACAATTCCCGCCTCGGTCTGTGAAAGCAACACGCTGCATTCGGTGCTGCCCACTTGCATGGGCGCGTTCACCACGCCGGCCAAATCTTCCGGGCTACCTGAAGCCGTGGCAAAATCGTCCGGCATAAGTTGCATCATGGCGGCGCGATTGTTGGCAAGCCAACACATATTGCTGAGAGCGCGGCCCAACAAACCAAGCCGCTGCGGGCGCGAATTCTCCTCTAATTGCCTGTATAAACGATCTTTTTCAACACCCGCGCCAAGCAATCGCGACGCCAATGTGAACACCGCGGCGTCGGCGCTTGAGAAGCGGAACCAACCCGTGTCGGTGGCAAGGCCGGCGAATAGCGCCTCGGCGATTGATCCAGATCCACCGGTTCCTGGCATGTCAAACTTCACGCCAAGCGCTTCAATAATTGGCACCAACGCCTGCGTGCAACTGGCGCAACGCGTGTCCACAATGCGGTCCGCAAAATCAGTGTCGCCACTTCTGTGATGATCAACTCCAATTACTTTTTCACGTCGCTCGCGAAGCCACGGACCCATGTGCTCAAGTTGTCCCCATGAACCAGTGTCAAGCACGGCCACCGCGTCATACTCCGCGGTGGGCAACTTCTCTGGCGCGCGGCCTGGTTGCTCATGTGCCAGCAAGCATTGCAACACTGGATCAAAGGCGCCTGAAAGCCACACATCAACAACGCGTCCGCGCTGACGCAACGCGCGCGCCAACGCCAACACCGAACCAATCGCGTCGCCGTCTGGCTTGTCATGCGACGTGATCAACACGCGTTTGGCGTTGACCAATCGATCCGCAATGTGTCGCGGCGTTGATGTTGTGGAATAGGTTGCGGTCACTTGTGTCATGTCAACACTACCTCTTGGGAAATTTCTTGGCGAGTTCGTTGCGTGTCTCGGGCCATTTGTTCTAGCAGCGCATCCACGCCGTCAAAGCGCTCTTGCGCGCGCAACCAGCGCGTAAATTCAAGCGTAAGCGTCCATCCATAGTCATCAAGCGGCGCCTTGTGATCCAGCAAAAAAGCCTCAACCGTGCGAGCGTTTGCCCCAAATGTTGG
>CAIWNO010000495.1 GCA_903914045.1 uncultured bacterium
CCTGCAAAATCTGGGTGTGCAACTTCTGCCACTCATTGCTGGTCTAGGCGTTGCTGGCGCCGGCATTGCGCTAGCCATGCAGGGGGTGCTTGGAAATCTTGTTGCGGGCCTGACAATTATTTTCACGCGGCCGTTTCGCGTGGGCGAATATGTTTCCATGCAGGGCGTGGAGGGGCGTGTGGAAGCCGTCACTCTGTTCTCCACAAAACTCAGCCACGCAGATCGCTCGATTGTGATTGTGCCCAACAGAAAAATTGTCGGCGAGATTCTTCATAATTATGGCACACTGCGCCAACTTTCACTGAGTGTGTCTGTGGTGTACGGAACAAATGTTGCCCACGCCATTGAAGTTGTTCGATCCGTTCTTGCCGCAAACGCGCATGTGTTGAAGGATCCAGCGCCGGCGGTTGGAATTGCAAATTTAAAAGAAGTGGCCATTGAAATTGCCATCAAGCCATGGACGCAAGTGGCCGACTCTGGCACCGCAGGTCCAGCTATTTACAACGAGTTGCTGGAAAAATTTCGCGCGGCTGGCATTCAGATTTATACGCCTGCTGTGCGTATTGTTGCCGCATAAAGCACATGTTTTTTGATTTATCAATTGAACCGTCGTGCGTGGGGTAGGGCGACGCTTAAATGAAATTACTAGCAACGCGTTGATCCGAATTTTGAACCGCACTTCGCCCTGCCAATTGTTTGCGCTTCAAACACAACTCCTCGCTCTTGTACTTATCATTCCAACATGCCCGCCGTACACATTCACAACACGCTTACTGGTGAACTTGCCGAAATAAAGCCCATCGCGGGCGCGGCTGGTCCCGTTACTTTTTACACATGCGGGCCAACGGTGTACGACGACGCGCACATTGGAAACTTTCGCTCATTTCTAAACGCCGACATTTTGCGCCGCACCATTGAACTCACTGGCACGCCCGTTCGCCACGTGATGAACATTACCGATGTTGGGCACATGACCGACGACACCAACGCCGACGGCGGCGGCGAGGACAAAATGGCCGTAGCAGGGCGCCGTCTTTTGGAAGCAAAAAAGTCTGGGAAAATTCATGCCGATGTCGCCATTGACGCCAACGATCCCATGGCGATCGCGGATTTTTATGCCAATCGATTTCTGGAAGACGCGCGATTGCTTGGTCTGAAAGTTGCCGTTGAAGCGCAAACCGATCCATCGCTTATGCCTCGACCAACCAAGTGGATTTCACAAATGCTTGACATGATCAAGCAACTCATTGAGCGTGGTCACGCATATGTGGCCAGCGACGGCGCTGTGTATTTCAATGTAAAAAGTTTCGCTGACTACGGTAAACTTTCCGGAAACACGCTTGAGAATTTGCGCGAGGGCGAGGGCGGTCGCATTAGCGCGCAGCATCAGGCGGCTAAGAAAAATCCAGGCGACTTCATGTTGTGGAAGCCCGACCCGCACCATGTGTTGAAATGGGATTCGCCTTACGGTGCGGGATATCCCGGCTGGCATTTGGAATGTTCCGCCATGGCCGCTGGTTTGCTCGGCGCGGAAATTGATATTCACTCTGGCGGCGAGGACAATATTTTTCC
>CAIWNO010000496.1 GCA_903914045.1 uncultured bacterium
CCGCCTTGGCAATTTTCTCCAGCGCGTCTTGACCAATGAATCTGCCCTCGCGCTCGTCGCCGGCGCCCTTGTCCATCTTCACCGCGAAGTTCAATCCCGCGGTCAACGGATCAACACTCTCGTCAATCTCATGTCCATACAACGGCATGCCGGCTTCCATGCGCAACGTGTCGCGCGCGCCTAGACCGCACGGCTTGATCACGCTGGTCGCGGCGCCCATGTCCTTCAGCAACATGCTCAGCGCCAACTTGGCCATGCCCGCGCCCAAAATAATTTCCACGCCGTCCTCGCCGGTGTAGCCCGTGCGACTGACAAGCAACTTCACCACCATTAAACTTTTTTCAACAAAGCGGTAGCGCTTCAGCGTTGGAATTTCGCGGCTCATGGTGCTGACCAAGTCCATCACCTTGGGCCCTTGCAGCGCCACCATGGCGGTGGAGGCGGTCTGGTCGTCCATTTTGAAAACCAAATCGCCCTTATTGTCGGCGAAATGTTGCAATAATTTCAAGCGGTTGGACGCGTTGCACACCATTAAATATTCGTCCTCTTCCAAGCAATACACCAGAATGTCGTCGCGGCAACCGCCCTGCTCATTCAGCACCAAGCCGTAGCGCACCGAACCCTTGGTCATGCCAAGAATGCCGCGCGTGCAAATGCGATCCAGAAATCGCCGCGCATGTCTGCCGGTGAATTTAATGCGGCCCATGTGGCTGACATCAAAGAAGCCGGCGGATGTGCGCGTCCAGCGATGCTCATCAAGAATGGAACCAAAGTGCAGCGGCATGTCCCAGCCGGCGAAGTCCGTCATTTTGGCGTGGTGCTGCAAGTGCATGGCGTGAAACGGTGTTTCCAAAAGTGTGGCGGTGGTCATTGTATTTCCTGTGGTGAAGGTGTTGAAGATGGATGTGTTGAAGATAAATGTGTGAAAGATGAATGTGTGAAAGATGAATGTGTTGAAGATAAATGTGTGAAAGATGATTAAGCTAAAAATGAATTCGTGTCGCTCTATGTCTCCGCGCCACCTTTGGCGGCTTGCAGTTTGGCTACTTCGCGCTCAAGCGATTTTAATTTCCGCGACATGTCAAACAAGTCGCGAAATACAAGGTGATTTCGCAAGGCTTTGTCGCTTTCAATGGCGGGAACACCGGCCACACGCATGCCCGCGGCAATATCTCCAACCACGGCGGACTTGCCCGCCACTTGCACGCCATCGCCAATGGAAAGATGGCCCGTGATGCCGACTTGCCCACCAAGCACAACATAATTTCCCATGTCAACGCTGCCGCTGATGCCCACCAAACTCACAAGCAAACAATGCTTTCCAATGCGGGTTCCGTGACCAATGGAAATTAAATCCGCGAATTTTGTGCCCGCGCCAATGCGCGTCTCCTCCATGGCCGCGCGCTCAATGACGCAGCAGGAACCAATTTCAACATCGTCCTCAATCACCACAATTCCAGACTGCGGAATTTTTTCGTGGCGACCCTGATGCGTGGCGTAACCAAATCCGTCGCTGCCAATCACCGTGTTGGCGTGCAGCGTGACGCGGTTGCCAATCACGCAGCCGTCGTAGACGCATACGCCTGGATACAGAATGCAATCGTCGCCAATTTTCACGCCCGCGCCAACATACGCGTTGGGATACATCACGCACCGCGCGCCAAGCGTGGCGCCGTCCTCAATCACCGCGCCCGCATGCACCACGCACCCGTGGTCCAATTTCGCGTTGGCATGAATGACGGCGCGCTCTGAAATGGAATTATTTTTCACCGCCGCAAGAATGGGCGCTGGATGTTTGCGAAAGCCATGCAGCGCCACCATGGCTTCGCGAAATGCGAAGTATGGATCGACAGCCTCCAATGTGGCCACCTTTGTTGGCGTCTTTTCGCCGCTGACCACAATCACCGCGGAGGCGTTGGTTGTGGCTAAATGCCCCGCGTATTTCCGATTGGCCAGGAAACTCACTTGACCAACTTGGGCGCGGTCAATCGGGGCGCACGAATGAACCTGCACCGCGCCGTCTCCGCGCAATGTGGCGCCAATTTTTTTGGCCAATTCATCAAGTCGCATGGGCATAGCAACCGCAAGCCTAGCAACCAACTTTGATTGCGTGGCGGCGAGGCGCTTGAGGATTTTTTTCCAGGAGGCACACATCTGTTGCAGCGGTGCGCCCATTCTTGCGCATGGTTATCCTGCAAAGTAGAAATGCTAAGGCCCGTCCGCCAACGCGGTTGCTTGGGTTGTCGCCCGAACAACTGGCGATTCAATTTTGTCTTGCTCATGATGTTCCTCATGATCGCATTGACCGCGCCGACCGCGCGCGCCGGCGACATTGAGGACCAAACTTTCGCCGATCGTCCGATTTCGTTGGTGACCATCAAGGGCCTGAGCCGTATCAGCGAGCAAGAGGTGAAAAATAATTTGCGCATTGGAGCGGGCGAGCCATATGAATCGCTGGCGGTGCGCGCGGACGTGGCAAGTTTGTATCGCCTGGGACACTTTGAAACCGTCACGGCGGAAGCCTCGCTGCAACCCGACGGCACCGTCGAAGTCATCTACACATTGATTGAACAAAGTTTGGTGCTTGACATTCAAACCGTGGGCAACAAGGCGGTCAGCGACCAGGAATTGCGCGCGGTTATTCCGTTGTATCCAGGTGGTCCTCGCGACGACTTTCTATTGGAGCAAAGCATTCTGAAGATGAAGGATTTGTACCGAAACAAAGGCCATTACCTTGTGGAAATTACGGTGGATGAATCGCGCCTGAAGGAATCTGGAATTTTAATTTTCCGCATTGTGGAAGGACCGCGCGTTCGCATTCAAGAGGTTGAATTTGTGGGGAACCGCGCTTTTCCAGCCAAGCAATTATCCGCGGAAATCAAGACCAAGCCGTGGATTTTTATTTTCCGCAAAGGCAACTTGGATGAGGAAGCCCTGGTGGACGACGTTGCCACGCTAGATCGATTTTACAAGGACCACGGCTTTGTCGACGTGCGGGTTGATCGACGCGTTGAATTAAACTCCGATCAGAAAGAGGCCAAGGTTGTGTTTGTCATTGACGAGGGGCGCGAATATCGGCTGCGCTCGGTGCGCGTTGAAAGCACCAGCGGCGATGGAGTATTGAAAACTTTTTCGTCGGAACAGTTGCGCTCCCTCATGGTCATCCGCCCTGGCGACGCCTATCAAAAGAAAGGTATTGACGCCAGCGTGAAAAGTATTCAGACCTCGTACTTTGTCATGGGATTCATTGACGCGAAAGTCAACACAACGTATGTGCGCTCGGGCGAGGAAGCCGAAGTGGACATGCTGGTCAATGTCACCGAAGGCGAGCGCTTTGAAACTGGCCTGGTGCAAATTCAGGGCAATTTCATTACGCGCGATAAAATCATCCGCCGCATGGTTCGATTTCAACCTGGGCGCCCCATGGATGGCCGCGAAATTGAACTGACGCAAATCCGCTTGAAATCCACCAATTTGTTCAACGACATTCGCGTGACGCCGCAAGAGGAGGATCCGGATAAGCCCGGAACCCGCGATGTGCTTGTGGAAATCAAAGAGAAAAATACCGGCAGCGTGAACTTTGGTTTGGCCATCGGCACGGATCAAGGTTTCGGCGGTGAAATTTCCTTGAATCAATACAACTTTGACATCGCCGATGTGCCAACATCGTTCAGCGAATTCACGGCGGGCCGCGCCTTCCGCGGCGCGGGTCAATCATTCACAATTGCCGTTCAGCCCGGTATTGATGTGAGCACGTATTCCATTTCATTGGGTGAGCCGCATTTGTTTGAAACCGATTGGTCGGGCAGCACCAGTTTGTCCTATCGCAATCGTGTGTATCCGCAGTGGACCGAAGAGCGTACGACCATGACCTTTGGAACTGGTCGGCGTCTTGGCGACTTCTGGACATTTGGAACCAATGTGCGTTTAGAAAATGTCACGCTGACGCAATTTGAAACTGGCACGCCACTGGTGGTGGTTAATGACCAAGCGGGTCCAAGTCAATTTGGTGTGCTTTCCACTTCTATTTCGCGCAACACCATTCTCAGCAAAACGCGCCCGGGCTCTGGATCACTTGCAGAGGTGACCGCAAGCATGTACGGCGGCGCGTACAGCTTTCCCATGTTGCGCGGCAGTTACACCACCTTCCTCACGCTTGACGAAGATTTTCTTGGCCGCAAAACCACGCTGCGTTTGAATTCCCAAATGGGCTACATCGCCAGCGATAATGCGCCAGTGTTTGAACGCTTCTATTTGGGCGGCCGTACGTTGCGTGGCTTTGCGTTTCGCACCATCAGTCCTGTGACCTATCAGTTGCAGGGATATCCAAACTCCTATCCGCCAACGACTCAGGGTCCAAGCAACGGCGCGCCCGCCACAAACATTGGCGGTCAGTTCATGTTCTTCGCCGGCACGCAATATGAAACGCCAGTCTTTCAAGACGTGATCACCGCGGTCGCTTTCATGGACTCTGGAACCGTCACCGGCAATAGTTACGCGGGCGATATTCCAAACCCGCTCGGGTTTAGTCAATATCGAGTCAGCGTTGGCGTGGGCTTGCGCTTGTACATCGGAGCGCTTGGCCCCGCGCCAATTGCGCTGGACTTTGCGGTTCCTTTGCTGAAACAAGACACGGATGAAACGCAAGTCTTCTCGTTCAACGCGGAATTGCCTTTCTAAATCGCCTTGC
>CAIWNO010000497.1 GCA_903914045.1 uncultured bacterium
CCACGTGGTGCCAAACAAAAAGTCGGTCAGTTCAATTTCTGGCAGTTGAATAAACGCAATGGTCTCGCGCAGCAGAATGGTGATAATGCCAACCGTTATGGCAATGCTGATCAGCGCGGTGCAGCCTAGCAATCCGCGGATCACAAATTCCCATCCATCGCGGACATGGCGTGAGCGCACCACGCCCTTGCGCGCCAACTCAACCGCGCTTGAAGCGGCTTTGGCTGAAATGGCGCTCATGGAACTTTGTTTCCGGAGCTGTCCAGATATTGCGTTCCAAGTTTTTTAGATTTCCACGTGGCGGCCGCGCGCTCTTGCATTGGCGCTGGCAACGCCGTGTAGCCAACCTCTTTGGATAAGGCCGCGGTGTTGGCCAAATAGAAATCCACAAACGCGGCAACTTCTGGTCGCGCCGCGCTCTTGGCGTTGACATAAATAAAAAGTGGACGGCTGAACGGCGCGTAGGTTCCATCCTCAATGGTTTTATTGCTTGGTGTGATCGCGCCCTTGCCGCCATCAATTGGAACTAGCTTTAATTTGCTTGCATTCTCGGCGTAATACGCAAAACCAAAATAACCAATCGCGTTCTTGTCGCCGGCCACGCCAGTCACCAGCACATTGTCGTCCTCGCTTACGGAAAGATCGGAGCGAACTTTTCCATCCTTGCCAACGGTGACCTCCTTGAAGTAATCAAAGCTGCCGCTGTCTGTTCCAGGGCTGAACACTTTGATGGTCTCACTTGGCCAGGCTGGATTCACATCGGACCATTTCTTGGCGGGGGAGTCGGCGGTAAAAATCTTTTTCAGTTGCGCAACACTCAGTTGCGTCACCCAGGTGTTGGCGGGGTTCACCACAATGGTAAGTCCGTCAAACGCGATTGGAAGTTCAACAAAGTCAATCTTGTTTGTCTTGGCGGACTGCGCTTCCGATGCGCTGATTGGACGGCTGGCATTGGTGATGTCGGTCTCGCCGGCGCAGAATCTTTTAAAGCCGCCACCTGTTCCGCTAACACCAACGGTGGTACGCGTCTTAGTCGCCTTGCCTTGAAAATCTTCCGCGACGGCTTCGGTGATTGGATACACCGTGGAGGAACCGTCCACTTTAATTTGTCCCGTGAGCTTGCTTAGATCGGCGTCGCTGGTTTGCATGGCCGCGGCAAGCGCCAATGAAATGAAGAAGGCAAGGGTGATTGTTGCGGGTGATTTCATGTGCTTCCTTTGCAATGTGGTTGAATCAATAGAGTGGCAACGGCATGTTTGGATTAAGTTAAGAAACCTGTATTTACTTGTTTGCCAGCGGAATAATCAAGCTAAATCTGCTGCCATGGCCAATCACGCTTTCCGCAATCACGCTGCCGCCATGCACCATGGCAATGTGTTTCACAATGGCCAAGCCTAGACCCGTGCCGCCATCGTCACGGCTGCGCGCGCTGTCCACGCGGTAGAAGCGCTCGAACAAACGCGGCAAATGTTTTTCAGGAATGCCCGGGCCTTGGTCCGCCACGGTGATCAGCGCCATGCGTGTGCCAGCCATGTTGGATGCGTTGCCCGTCGCGGCG
>CAIWNO010000498.1 GCA_903914045.1 uncultured bacterium
GCGTATTTTTCTTTGCCGCGGCCATCCACATCGCACAGCGCGACAATGTCCACGTTTGGATGTTTGGACAACGCCTCTAAATCGGACTCACCCATTCCACCCACGGCCACCTTGGCAAGTTGAAGGCGTTGAGTAGGTCCAAGTTGAAAGCGCGGCAGCGAGCGCGCGGAAAAACTTGGAAGCAATGGAAATGCGGCGAACGCGGCGGCACTGCGAATGAATGCGCGGCGCGATGGAATAATGTTTGCCCATGCAGCGTGGTCATGTGGTTTTGTATGAACCGATGAGGCCGATGGCTTGGAAGATGTGCTCATGCAAGGATGCTACAGACAGAACAAGGCGCGTCATTGCGCAGATATGCGCCGCGCCGCGCGTTTCATATGGCCACGGTTTTTTGAACTACGCATGAAGCAATTCCAAAGCCGCGGCGCACAAGGCTGAACAGAGTGCGCATAAAAAAGCGGCGCATCAACTGCGCCGCTTTGAAACAACACCCATGTCAGACGTTTATCCGCCTGTATTTGTGGGAGTGGCTGCTCCCTGATTACCGCCCTGATTACCGCCTTGAGTACCACGTTGACGACCGCCGCCACCTTGACCGCCACCATTTCCGCCACCATTGCCTCCGGCATCCGCGGGCCGCATTGCACGGAACATTTCGCGGCGTTCATCGCCCTCAATAATTCCGTTGCCATCTTTGTCCGCGGCCTTGGCCATGGCGCGATTTTCTTCCGGCATGTTGGCGATGGTCCACGACCCAAATGGTCCTTGATTTCGACCATCATCCCGGCCCGTGCCCTTGGGCAACAATGCAATTTGCTCCGCCGTCAGCAACGCCTTCAATCGCTCGACATATTTGTCCGTCATGTCGCCGCGCTTGGAAAGCATTTCGTCCGCAACGTCTGGATCATTGCGACCAAACATGCGACTGGCGCCGCCATTAAGCAAACCAGCGGAACGCACCGCCTCTTCTTTCAACTGAACTGGCTCAGCCTTGCGAATGGTTTGCGCAATTTTTTCATTCATGCCTACAAGTTCCACCATCATTGCAATTTGCATTTCACTAATTGCGGTCAGCGTTTCAGGCGACAAGCCCTCTAAAGAAAGCGCTTTTTCAAACGCGCGTTCGGCGCGCGTTGGACGATACACGCGCGCAAATCCACTGGCTAAAGCGGCCTGCGTGAATCGCTTTGCCTCTTCTGGTGGAAGCACGCCAGCAATCGCGGTGCGATATTGCTCATTCACATTGCGAACGGCGTTGCGTAAATCAACACCCTTGGACGCAAGCTCTTCCAAACTTTTTGCGTCGCTGTTTTGAATAGCCGTCATGACCTTGCCTTCGTTTTGTCCCAGAAACTCACTGCGCTTTTTCAACGCCTCATCCAAGCGAAGTTCATATTCATCAAGAATGCTAGCGATTGAGGCGATTTGCTCTTTGGTTAAACCCGCCTCATCAAGCACCGCGAATAAATTCACATTTTCACCGCTTAAACGGCCGCGGCCTAACAATTTTTCACGCCGCATAAATCGCTCAAACGATTCCCACTTTGCGGCCTGATCGGCCTTCAGTGAAGATTTAATTTCATCCATGACCTGTCGGTCCAAAACACCACGCTCTTTGCGCCACTTCTCGGCAAGCAAGGTCATGTCACCGACAATCTTTCGTGTTTGCGCGGCTTCACCGCTGGTTTCGCGCTCGGCTGCAATTTGCTGCGACATTTTATCCATTTGATCGCGAAAATATTGCGAGCGCGCTTCTGGCGACATTTCGGTGCCGGAATCTTTTTCAATTTGCTCAATATCTTTTTGCATGTTCTCGCCAAAACTTTGATAACGCTCGCGCATGTTGCCGCCCATGAAACTTTGGAACATGGAGCGCATTAAATCTTGCTGCGCGGTCGAGGCCTTGTCGCTGGCGTCGGTGAACGCGGCTTCATAATCGGTGACAAATGTTTCAACAACAGTGGTTTGACCATCATCAAGTTTCAATTGCTCTTTGATCAATGGAACATCGCGCTTGACAATGAAGGCCTGAAATTGTTCGCGCATTTCCGTGACTGCGCCAAGTGAGCGACCGATGCCGCCACCCATTCCACCACCGCCCATGCCAAAGCCGCGACCGCCTTGGCGATTTTGGCGATCAGTGCCGGACTGACTCTGACGGTCTTGCCCATCAGTCTTTGCGGCAGTGGGTACGTTTGTGGAAGAACTCCCTGGT
Organism: uncultured bacterium; assembly: GCA_903914045.1. Taxonomy (GTDB): domain Bacteria; phylum Planctomycetota; class Phycisphaerae; order Phycisphaerales; family SM1A02; genus SYAC01. The sequence continues at coordinate 2,219 of CAIWNO010000498.1, forward strand.
GAAGTCGGCGGTGTTTGTGCTGATGCAATGCAAACAAAAGCGATTGGAGCAACGGCGAATAGAATTTTATTCATGGGTATGGAAACGTTCATAGACTGTTTATATTCGCCTAATTCTCCGAGTTTCACCTGATTTAAAAATTATTTTTATGCGCCGGCAGGTCAGAAGGCAGCGCGAACTTGCACTGACCCTTCGAAATTTGTTACCAATTCTTGGTCTTATAACAAACACAGTTGCCTTTACAACGCCTAGTTTCACGCCTCACATCTACAAATCTTACAAATTCCATCAATTTGGAAATCGAATACTTTGATTGTCGCTTTCACGACGAATGAAATGAATAGTAAGGAAACCAACATGCCACTTTCCATTCCAAAAACTCTGTGCCTGTGCGGGGCTTTACTTATGAGCATGGTTTCGCTTTCTCATGCAGGCTGGGTTATTAAAGACAAGCTCACTGCGTATCCGGCTATTGCCAAGGAAAAATTTGGCTGCTCAATTACGACGGATGGAAACTGGCTCGCGGTTGGCGCCACCGACACCGCCATTGTGGGATTCCGTTCCACGGGCGCGGTCCACCTTTACGAACGCGTTGGTGATCAATGGAATTTTCGACAAACATTATTTCATCCAACTCCCGCAACATTTCAAGCGTTTGGAAATTCCATCGCGCTGAGACAAAATCATCTTGTAATTGGTTCTTGGGGCAGCAATTCTTTTGCTGGTCAAGTATTTGTGTATACGCTTGCGCAGAGTGGGAAGTGGACGCTTGCCAAGACACTTGAAGCCAGCGACCCGCAACCAACAAAGCCCGCTCTGTTTGGGTGGAGCGTTTCGCTTGACATGACCGCGAGTGGCTCAGGGGTGATTGCCGTTGGACGCGTCAATGATGCGACTTCAAGTACGGGCGCGGTCTATATCTTTGAAGGTCGTGATGACACTTGGGTTCAGATCAACAAACTGACCGTGGATGACGCCGCTAAATCCGACCAACTTGGCACCTGCGTTTCTGTTCGTAACGGAACGTTGGTCGCGGGAGTGGCGCGCAGACGAGTGGCGTATATCTTCACGCGCGCCGTTGTTGGAACAACGCCTCAGTGGAGCCAAGTCGCAAAGCTTTCACCAAAATCAGAAGCTGTTGGAGACAACTTTGGGTACAGCGTGGCGAGTGGCGGAGAATTTGTGGCTGTTGGCGCGCCAAGCCGCACAGGAGAAACGGATGAAAGCCGCGCTGGGGCGGTCACTATTTTTTATAAGAGCAACAATAATTGGCAAGAAGCCAACACTCTTTTAAATTTAGCCCGCCGCTCGGAAGCTGCTAGCGACACCTTTGGTTATTCCATTGCAGCTGCCCCACTTGCGAATTCCTCCCAAGGTATTGTTGCGGCGTCCGCGCCTTCACGTGATTGGCCCCTGAGTAATTCAGGGAGTGCGTTTGTTTTTCGCGGTGCCACAAACTCTTGGCAAATGGATGACACCGATCTGTGGACATCAAGCGCGTTGGCGAACCAAAATATTGGCAAGTCATTGGCAATGTCCGCGGATGGTTCAGTTATTGCGCTTGCAACTGATGGGCCAACGAATTCATTTGGCGGCGCGTTTCCATTTATGTTTCAAGGTTCCGGCGGAAGTGCTGTTGCTGGAGGTTCAACCGATGACGGATCAACTGGTGGCGGATCAAC